>NZ_CEWDCG010000174.1:0-6560 GCF_982436375.1 Coprobacter sp.
GATTTATACTATTTCTTACAACTGTTTAGAAATAAATATTTTATAACTTAAATGAAACGCATTATAAAAAAAATTTCTGCGATTCGTTTTTAATGCCGTATTTATGTTCGGATTCGCCAGACAGATCACTATCGTACTACTCCTATGTATCGCCAATGTCGGTTACTTATCGGCATTTAACGGTAATGTAGATCAATTTCGTCTTAACTTCGAACTCCCTTCAAGATCAGTACAATGTATAACGCAAGATAAACAAGGGCTTATATGGATCGGAACAAACGATTGGGTTGCTTATTACGACGGATACTCTTTACAAACTCTTCCCTTACCTCAGAATGTAAATCACGGTTTTTATAAAAGAATTTATTCACTCCAAAACGATACACGAGACCGAATGTGGATAGGTACTCCGTACGGAGCTTTCAGGTACGATAAACGGAACAGAGAAATAGTTCATTTTCTGCCGAACGAAAATGACATAAATAGTAAAAGCAACGTTATTTACAGTATTGCATTATCTCCGGATAACCAAATTTGGTTAGGTACGCGAAACGGTATATACCAGTATGATGAACCTTCGAATAAACTGTTGCTGTCTCCACTGTTTGCCCACCATAAAACATTCAACGAGGCTCTGAAAAGCGAACGGATAGCCAAATGCATATACTTCGACAAGATGGGACTTTTATGGGTGGGAACTGAAGGTAACGGTTTGGTTGTAATCAACACAAAAGACCATACACATCGAAGTTTTCATTACTCTCTTACAGATAGTACGACCATTTCAAGTGACTTTATTGAAAATATATATGAGGATAGTTTCGGCTCATTATGGATTGCAACTGCCGACGGACTGTGCCGATTACGAAGAGATGATAATAATTTTGAAAGATATAATCGAATCGGTATCAACGGATTGGTAACCGACATAACAGAAGATAAAACAGGGACATTATTTCTTGCTACAGATAACGGTGTTGCAATTTTTAATAAAAAGGAACAATCCGTCGAATGGTTAAAAAACAATCCGGGGAGTGAGAACTCTCTTTTGAGCAATGATGTAATGAGCATATACAAAGATCGTTCAGGGGCTATCTGGTGCGGTACATCTAAAGGTGTATGCCGCATCGAGAGACAACCCCGATTCCCCCTGCTTCAGAATCTCCCTGAATCGGAAAATTCCCTTAGTAATAATTCCTTGGTCTTCTTGCAAGCAGACAAAGCCAAGAATCAGCTATGGATAGGAACAGCAAATGCCGGAATAGACCGTTACGATGTAACAACCGGACTATTCACTCATTATTCGCTTTCTGCCTTAAAACTACAACCCGGATATAATCAAATACGGACAGGGATTTTACTGCAAAACGGTAACCTGTTATTAGGAACAGGAGGGGGATTATTAGAATACAATACTTTACAGAATACTATATATTCCAAGATATTTAATCCTCAAACAGAACTGAAAGAAATATATGCGTTGCTTGAATCTCGCAACAGAGATATTTGGATGGGAGTCTTAGACAAAGGCTTATACCGATACGATAATAAATCAAACAAAGTAGAAGAGGTATCTTTACCTGTCGAATACTCCGGGAAAAAAGATGTTTATACGAATATCAAAGTATTATTCGAAGATTCGGAAAATAATATCTGGATTGTTTTTTATCAAGGAGGAATAGGCCGTTACTCTCCTACAAACAAAACGTTAGATTTATATACCCAAACTTCGACTCACAACGGACTAAATGACAACATCGTATGGGATATCGTGGAATTACCGGATAAAATGCTTGTATTTGCAACCGGATCAGGAATAAGTTTTTTCAATTTGAAAACCAAAACTTTCGAAAAAAGAAAGAATTTTAATGCCGCAATCAATGGATCTGTAACTTCCATACTTCCGGTATGGCCTGATTATCTATGGTTAGGGACAGAACAAGGTATTGTCCGCATTTCCATGACAGGAAATAATATTATTCGCTTTAGCGAACGAGACGGACTTCAAGGACCTCTTTTCAATTATCAAGTTGCCGCAGCACTTCCTCCCTATCTCTATTTCGGAGGGAATAACGGATTCAATAAAATCGATACTCGGATACAATTCGACAACAGTTTTATTCCATGGCCGTCGGTATTAAAAATCCAAAACGATAACGGAAGCATCGATGTAAATCAATTACAAACAGAAAATAATATTCCGGCACTTTCTCTTTCATCGAGAAATCATCTCTGCGAAATTGCATTTTCCGCCTATTCTTATCAAAATGAATGGAGAAATCGTTACCAATACAAAATATTACCCAAAGACTCCGTTTGGAAATGGGTAACTTTCGGGAAAAACAGTATTACGCTCCCGTCTTTAAAAAGCGGAAAATATACATTGATGCTACGCGGAGCAAATTCGGACGGGAAATGGGGAGATGCCCACGAAGTTTTAATCATTCGGGTAAAAAGTTTTTGGGCAATCGTAATCTGGAGTATATTAGGTGCTATCGCTTTATTCGGATTTCTACTTTACCTCTTAAACAAGAGATATCCTCATATTCTGAAAAATTACCAGAAAATCTTATCAAAAAAGAAAAACAAGGTTCTTAAAAATCCTGTAAAACTAAAAGAGCCGGATGAGAAAAATCAAAAGATAGTAAATGCTCTTATCGCAACTATGGAGACAGACCATCTTTATACCAATAAACGTCTCAATAAAGCTCAATTGGCTGCAGTATTGAAGCTTACGGAACTGCAATTAGCACAAATACTAAAAGAGTACATAGGAAAAGGATTTGCCGATTTTGTCAATTACTATCGGGTGGAAGCTGTGAAAGAAAAACTAAAAGACCCTAAATATAAAGATATAACATTAATGGGGGTTGCCAACGAATGCGGTTTTAATTCCAAAACTTCATTCTACAGAGTATTTAAAGAAGTCACAGGTATTACCCCAGCTGACTATTTAGAGCAATTAAAGAACAAACGGTAAAAGTCTTAGAACCTGTATAAATTTTACTCAAGTTTGGTTTGAGAGTTATGGATGTCCTTTTGATTTTGATAAAAAATAAAGGAACAAACCAAAAAGAAGAGCGCAAAGATATGCTGACAGAATTTCTGCATCGGAAAAACCAGACAGTCCCTTAAAACAATAGTGTCATTCTTCGAATTGTTCCAACCGTATTTGATCACCCTCTAAAACAGCATAAGAAAAATAATTAATCCAATCCCCCAAGATAATCACCCTACTATCTCTACGTATCATCAAATCTAACATGATATGTCGATGGCCGAAAACAAAAAAATCGATATGAACGGAGGATTTTTCAAGATAGGCTTTCGCATATCGAACCAAATATTCATTCTCTTCTCCGCAATAATCTTTACAATTACCGGTTTGTCGGCTATGAGAAGACCACTTATGTGCAAATGCAACCGTCCAACGGGGATGAATTGCCGAATATAACTTCTGACAAAATCGATTATGAAAAACAGACCGTATAAAACGAAAAGTCAGCGGAGTATCTCCCAACCCGTCACCATGAGCCAAATAAAATGTCTTTCCGTTTAAATCGACAATTTCCGGAGTATAATGCACCTTTACACCTAATTCACCGGGTAAATAATCGAATATCCATATATCATGATTTCCGATAAACCAATGCACATCTATCCCTTTATCTGTCAATTCGGCAACTTTACCGAAAAATCGGGTAAATCCTCTTGGAACGACAGTCTTATATTCATACCAATAATCTAATATATCTCCCATCAGATATATTGCTGAAGCATCCTCTTTAACCGAATCGAACCAACGCACCACTCTTCGCTCATTCTCAAGCGGATTTTCTAATGTTCGTGCGCCCAAATGCAAATCGGACAAGAAATAGATTTTTTTCATTTAACGGCACTTTATAAAATATGGATATGGAATTCGTTTTTACAAAAAACCGAGTTCCAGTTTGGCCTCTTCACTCATCATATCCTTATCCCATTCCGGTTCAAAAACCAACTGAATATCGACACTCTTAACATCATCTATGCTCTCAACTTTCATCCGGACATCTTCAATGATAAAATCTGCTGCCGGGCAATTTGGTGCAGTAAGGGTCATCTCTATATGGACATTCTTCTCATCATCTACCTCAATAGAGTAAATCAACCCTAAATCATATACATTTACTGGGATTTCCGGATCATAAACCGTACGGAGCATCTTCACGATTTTTTCCTCAACAGTCAATATATCATTTTCTTTTTCTTCCATAATGTAGTATTTATCTTAACGAAGGTAACTAATTTTTATGGAAACTCAAAACAGAGATAAAAAGTTCAAGCATTTTGCTACATTTGCATAAAAGATCCTGTCTAAATAAATAACCTTTACGGAACAATGATAAAACAAGATTTTTTATTGGTACAAATTGAAGAACTCGCTAAAAAATTAGCTAAGCTTCTGAAAAAGAAAGAAACTCCGGGAAGCAACACAGATACTCTCGCCGATGATTGCTACAAAGATATACACCTGAGCTTACAAGAGGTACAAAATGCAACAGCTGAAGAGTTAACCGAGAAAGTGCCGGACTGGGAACTCCTTGAATTATTAGTCAAGTTGATGTTAGCCGATGACAGAATAAATACCGACCGCCAGCAAATAGAAAAAGCTCAACAGCTTTTATACTTCGTGCAAGAACGAGACCGGACCTATTCTTTTGACCGTATTGCCTTGGCCGAATCGATAAGAAGTCTGCTTACCGAATAATCAACGATTAGGACGCCGAGATTTCTTCTTGACACTACGTGTTCTATCTTCTGACTTAGAACGCATAGAAATCTCTTTCTCGGCCTTTTTTCTCTCGTTTCCACGTGTGCCACGCAAAGTTTTTCGTAATCTGGTCGCATTTTCCCGTGATGAAAAGTTTTCAGAAGATTTCCGTTTATTCTTCTCTTCATCTTTTGAAATTATTTTCGGGAAATGCAATATTTCACCATCTATCCGCACTTTGTCTTCTAACGACACTTTAGCTCCCATAGCCGCAAGAACACCATTTATCGTTACCCGCTCGTCTACGATCAACTGATCGGCTTCTCGACGAGAACAAAAACCTGCGTCGCTTATATATTTATTGATTCTTATCTTTTCCATATTATCATTCCAAAACAATGCGTGAAACATTTACATTTTCTTGTAAAAATAAAGATGCCGCAGCAGAAAACCTTTGAGGGGATTCGGTCGTAAGAAAACGACACGAACCGTTTTTAGTGCACCTTCTCTCCATTTCTGGATGCCGATAAAGATAATTCTTAAGACTTGCGGCAACCAAATCTCCCTGAGGAAGAGGTAATACTCCCTCAGGTAAAAATGTCTTGATTTTATCCAATAACAAAGGATAATGGGTACATCCCAAAATAACCGTATCTATATCGGAACACTGCTCCATAAGACGATCTATGTACTGACGGACAAAATAATCGGCTCCGGGAGAACGATGCTCATTATTTTCGACTAATGGTACCCACATTGGACATGCCTCTCCAAATACTTCATAATCCGGATATAGTTTTTTTATTTCTAACGGATATGAACATGACTGTATAGTCCCCGTCGTTCCCAATATCCCGATTTTTCCTGTCCGGGTTATATTCCCCAACGCTTCGACTGTCGGGCGAATAACTCCTAAAACTCTCCTATTAGGAGCAATTCGGGGAAGATCTTTCTGTTGAATAGAACGAAGCGCTTTCGCAGAAGCAGTATTACAAGCCAAAATAACTAACTGACAACCCCGCTCGAATAAGGTCAATACAGCCTCTCGAGTAAACTCATACACAATTTCAAAAGAGCGAGTTCCATAGGGAGTACGGGCATTATCTCCCAAATAGATATAATCATATTCGGGCATCTGACGACGAATATCTTCCAGAATAGTCAATCCGCCGTAACCTGAATCGAATATTCCTATCGGACCGGGTTGTTCACTATATAAATTCATTTTCACAAGAAAACAGAAAAAGGATGATACAGACGATCATCCTTCTCTGATTATGTATTGAAAATTATTATTTTAATCCCAATTTTGCCTTTACCAACGGAGTAGCATCTTCACTCCCGACTCCGGCATACAATACAGCGTTAAGATCAAATAAATAGGTAAACTTATATTCGTCTCCCACCGCTTTAATAGCATCTCTCATTTTTTTCTCTACCGGAGCGAGCAATTGCTGTTGCTGCTTAGCTAAATCATTTTGAACTACCTCTTGGAAATTCTGAATTCTTTGGTTCAATTCAGCCAATTCTTGTTGACGACGAGCTTTGATATTTTCCGGAATAGAAATCGAGTCTTGTGTCGCCATCAATTCTTTATACTTTTTACCGAATTCTTCCTGCATTTTAAGGAATTCATCTTCATACTTTTTAGCAAGAGCGTCATATTCTTTCTGTGCAGCTTCCCGTTCGGGCATAGCAGAAAAAATTTCCATAGTATTTACAGTTCCGAATTTAAATTGCGGAGTCTGAGCAAATGCACAAAAAGGCAATGCAAACAATACAATAATCAAAAGTTTCTTAAACATAT
>NZ_CEWDCG010000175.1:0-6518 GCF_982436375.1 Coprobacter sp.
AGTAGAATAAATTATTTTGATTACTATTTGAATTTCGTACGAGTCAGTTTTGAGAATGTTTTTATCGGAAAATTTAAGCGATTTTGAGATTAAATAATTAAAAAAGACAGGATACTATCTTACTTATAAGGACGGTATCCTGTCTTGGAAAATAGATACAGCTTAATTATTTATTTTTGATATAATCGGCAATCCATTGTCCTACTTCTGAAGTTTTATAAGACTTTCCATTTTGAGCTAAATCTTCTGTTACGATACCTGCTTCTATCGAAGCATCAACAGCTTCACGAATCATTTTGCCTTCATCCATGAGATTAAATGCATATTCGAACATAAGGGCTGCTGATAAAATCGTTGCTACAGGGTTAGCGATATTTTTGCCTGCGGCTTGCGGATAAGAACCATGTATCGGTTCGAATACTGAAGTATGAATACCTATGGAAGCAGAAGGAAGCATACCTAATGATCCTGTAATTACCGATGCCTCATCGGTAAGTATATCACCGAACATATTTTCGGTAACGATTACATCGAATCGGTTAGGCCATTGTATCAGTTGCATCGCAGCGTTGTCGACAAACATGTATTCGGTAGTGATTTCAGGATATTGTTTTTCTATTTCTTGAGCAACTTCACGCCATAAACGAGAAGTACACAAAACATTGGCTTTATCTACGACCGTAACTTTTTTATTTCTTTGCTTAGCATATTTGTAGGCAAGATGCACTATTCTTTCTATTTCTTCCCGGCTATAAACACATGTATCGTATGCAATAGTTCCGTCTTCACTTCTTCCTTGAGGACGTCCGAAGTAGATTCCTCCAGTCAATTCTCGAATGCACATCAGGTCGGTATCTTTTACGATGTCTGCCCGTAAGGGGGATTTGTATATAAGTGAATGGAATGTCGAGACAGGACGTATATTGGCATACAATCCTAATTTTTTTCTCATTCCGAGTAATCCCTGTTCTGGTCTGACTTTGGCAGACGGATTGTTATCATATTTCGGATCTCCGATAGCCCCGAATAATACAGCATCTGATTGCATACATAATTCGTGAGTTTCGTCAGGATAAGGATTCCCTGTTTTGTCGATAGCGCAAGCTCCTACTAAAGCATGCTTGTATGAAAGTTCATGTCCGAATTTTTCACATACGGTTTTTGTCACTTTCAACGCTTCGTTTACGATTTCTGGTCCTATACCGTCACCCGGTAATACGGCAATATTCAATTTCATGATTTTTTTTGTTTATACGGTTTCTGATATATTATCTTGAATTTTTTCTATTTGGTTCAACATTTTAATAGTAGCCTGTATGGCTGCTTCTGTCTGGTCTGCATCAAGGCCTCTGGTTTTGAACGTATGGCCTTTGAAATTCCATGTAATAACTGTCTGAACAAATGCATCTGTACGGCCTCCCGGTGGAATATCGACTGTATAGTTGATGAGTATCGGGAATGTCTTTTTTAGTTGATATTTGTATATTTTTCGCAAAGCTTTGACGAAAGCATCATATTGTCCGTCTCCTGTTGCCGTTTCTTCATATTGTTCACCATGAATCTCTATTTTTATGACTGCGACCGGATGCAAGCCTTGGGCGAGTGAAAGTGAATAGTTGAGCAAATGTATCTTTTGGTCTTCTGAGTCGTGATTCAGAACATCTGAAATAATATACGGAAGATCATCCTGAGTTACTTGTTCTTTTTTATCACCTAAAGCAATGATCCGTTCTGTAACTTTTTTCATTGAAGTTTCATCTAACTCGATCCCCAGAGCTTCCAGATTTTTTTTGATATTGGCTTTGCCGGAAGTTTTTCCAAGTGCATATTCTCGTGTACGTCCGAAACGTTCGGGGAGCAAGTCGTTAAAGTAGAGGTTGTTTTTACTGTCTCCGTCAGCATGCACTCCAGCACATTGAGTGAAAACATGTTCCCCGATAACAGGTTTGTTGGACGGAATTCGTACGCCGGAGTAAGATTCTACTACTCGACTTACCTGATTTACTTTACGTTCGTCGATATTCGTTTTTGTTTGTAGTTGATCGTGCAGTACCGCTAATATACTCGATAAAGGAGCATTGCCGGCACGTTCTCCTAATCCGTTTATAGTACAATGAATCCCCTGTATTCCGGCCTTTGCTGCAGAATAGACATTTGCCACAGCGAGGTCGTAATCGTTGTGAGCATGAAAATCGAATCGAATCTCCGGATAACGATTTATCATTGATTTACAATAATCGTATGAAGAGTAAGGGTTTAGTATCCCTAAAGTATCGGGAAGCATGATACGTTCGATAGGTTCGTTTTTTAGAGCATTTACAAGTTGAAAAACGTATTCGGGAGAATGTAACATACCATTCGACCAATCTTCCAGATATATATTTACTTGAAGGCCGTTTATTTTTGCAAAAGATATTTCCTTTCGGATTGCTTCTATATGTTCTTCCGGAGATTTCCGTAATTGTTGTGTGCAATGTTTCAGAGAGCCTTTACATAGCAAATTCGCAACTTTTCCTCCGGCCTTCTTAATCCATTTTATAGAAATACCGTTATCCAGAAATCCGAGAATTTCGACTTTATTCAAGTGACCGCGTTTCCCTGCCCATTCACACACTCTTTTTACAGCTTCGAATTCTCCTTCAGAGACTCTTGCCGATGCAATTTCAATGCGATCTACACGTAATTCTTCTAACAAAAGTCTTGCAATACTGAGCTTTTCCTGAGCTGCGAATGAGACTCCCGATGTTTGTTCTCCGTCGCGCAGAGTCGTATCAAGTATTTCTATTTGCCGCATATTTATCTGTTTTGAGACTTTTCCCACGCTTCTATTCTATCCTTTCTGCTTAATAAATAGTCTATATCATCATATCCGTTAAGCAGGCAATCTTTTTTATAAGGATTTATTTCGAATGATTCTTGAGAGCCATTGTAGTTGTTCGTAATTATCTGATTTTCCAGATCTACTGTGACTGTGGTTTTCGGGTCGGAGGCGATTGCTCCGAACAGATCTGATAGAAAATTCTCAGAAACCACGACCGGAAGAACACAGTTGTTTAATGCATTGTTTTTAAAAATATCGGCAAAAAAACTTGAAACGACAACTTTGAATCCATATCCGGCAACAGCCCATGCGGCATGTTCTCGACTCGATCCGCTTCCGAAATTTTTTCCCGCAACCAAAACAGTGCCTGAGTAAGTGGGATCGTTTAATACAAATCCGGGAATAGGATTTCCTTCTTTATCGTAGCGCCAGTCTCTGAATAGGTTATCGCCGAAACCCTCTCGGGTAGTTGCTTTTAAAAAACGGGCAGGTATAATCTGGTCTGTATCGACATTTTCCATAGGAAGTGGGATACAGGTAGAGGTCAGAGTTTTAAATTTATCGGTCATATTTTTTATTTCTAAAAGATTATATAATAATTATTGCATAAAATTTCGGGGATCGGTAATTTTCCCTGTAATGGCAGCGGCAGCAGCGACAAGAGGTCCTGCCAAAATCGTTCGTGAACCCGGACCTTGTCTCCCTTCGAAATTTCGGTTAGATGTGGATACGGCATATTTTCCGGAAGGAACTTTATCGTCATTCATTGCGAGACAAGCAGAGCATCCGGGCTGACGAAGTTCAAATCCCGCTTCTGTTAAGATTTTATCCAATCCTTCTTTCCTGATTTGTTTTTCTACCGCCCAAGAACCGGGTACTAACCATGCGACTACATGATCAGCCTTTTTATGTCCTTTTACAAATTCGGCAAAGGTTCGGAAATCTTCGATACGTCCGTTTGTACAACTACCGAGAAATACATAATCGATCGTTTTCCCTTCTAATTTTTCACCGGGTTTGAATCCCATGTAATTTAAGGACTTGATAAAAGATATTTTACCGGCTTCATCAATCTGTTCTAATGCCGGAATCGTGTCGCGTATTCCCATTCCCATTCCGGGATTTGTCCCGTAAGTAATACGAGGTGCAATATCCGAAGCGTCGAAGAATACCTCTTTATCAAATACAGCATCGGCATCACTATACAATTCTTTCCACTGTTTCAGCGCTTTTTCCCACTCTTCTCCTTTAGGGGCAAATTCTTTATCTTTGACATAAGCGAATGTCGTTTCGTCAGGGGTGATCATTCCGCCTCTTGCACCCATTTCAATACTTAGGTTACATACTGTCATGCGCCCTTCCATACTCAGTGAGCGAATCGCCTCTCCGGCAAATTCTACAAAATAACCGGTTGCGCCGCCTGTAGTCATTCGGGAAATTACATAGAGAGCTATATCCTTTGCCGTAACCCCTTTTCCAAGTTTTCCGTTAATAGTGATTCTCATTCTTTTGGGTTTAGGTTGTAGAATACATTGTGTCGCCAGGACCATCTCGACTTCGCTTGTCCCGATTCCGAATGCAATAGCTCCGAAAGCTCCGTGAGTAGATGTGTGGCTGTCCCCGCAGACAATGGTCATTCCCGGTTGTGTCAGTCCGTTTTCCGGTCCTATAACATGAATAATTCCATTCTTTTCGTGTCCGAGTCCGTATAGAGTAATACCGAATTCCTTAGCGTTTCTACTTAAAGCTTCTACTTGGTTTCGGGATATGGGGTCTGCAATCGGTTTGTCTTGGTTCAATGTCGGTATATTATGATCAGGTGAACAAGTCGTACGGTCGGGACGGAATACTTTCAATCCACGTTCTCGCAAACCGTTAAATGCTTGAGGGCTGGTCACCTCATGACAATAATGTCTGTCGATGTATAATTGTGTGGGTCCGCCTTGTATAGTAGAAACTACATGTGCATCCCAAATTTTGTCGAATAATGTTTTTTTAGACATGATAAATGATGTTGTTTATTAAACGATAAATTTATTAATAGCGTCGATAAATGCCTCGACAGATGCTGCTACAATATCTGTATTGGCTGAGAAACCATAATAGTGTACTCCTTCATAAGAAACTGTTATATGCACTTTTCCGACATCGTCACTTCCCTTTGTGATAGCTTGAATTAAGAATTCTTGTACGGTCATTTTACGGTGAATTATTTGTTTTACCGCATTTATTGCTGCATCTACGGGTCCATTACCGGAAGCTGCCGCTTCGAATTTCTCTCCGGCGATATTTAAGCCGATACTGGCGACGGGGCGCATGCCGATACCTGAAGTTACCTGCAAATAGTCGATTGCGATGCGGGCATTTGCCGAACGGTCTTTTCCTACAAGCATCAATATGTCATCATCATTTATGTCTTTTTTGCGATCGGCAAGTTTCAGAAAATCTCTATATGCCTTATCCAGTTTTTCTTTGTCGAGTTCGACTCCGAGAATGTGTAGGCGATGTTTTAATGCTGCTCGTCCGCTACGGGCGGTTAATACGATTGAATTTTCGTCGATACCGACATCTTTAGGATCAATGATTTCATAACTTTCACGGTTTTTCAAGACTCCGTCTTGATGTATTCCCGAAGAATGAGCGAAAGCGTTACGTCCTACAATGGCTTTGTTCGGTTGCACCGGCATATTCATCAAACTTGAAACCATACGACTTATACCATATATTTTTTGTGTATTGATGTTAGTTTCTATGTTAAGGTCGTGATGACTTTTAAAAATCATGGCAACTTCTTCTAGAGATGTATTTCCAGCACGTTCTCCGATACCGTTTATAGTAACTTCAGCTTGTCTTGCCCCATTCAATATTCCTGAAATTGTATTTGCCGTGGCCATTCCCAGATCATTATGACAGTGGGTAGCTATGGTTACTTTATCGATTCCTTCTACATTTTCTTTTAAGAAACGTATTTTGCGCCCGAATTCATCCGGAAGGCAATATCCTGTAGTATCCGGTATATTTACTACCGTAGCGCCGGCTTTTATTACAGCTTCTATGACTCGGGCTAAATATTCATTGTCTGTGCGTCCGGCATCTTCTGCGTAGAATTGGACATCTTCTACAAATTTTTTTGCATATTTGACCGCCGATACAGCACGTTCGATGATTTCTTCCCGAGTGGAATTGAATTTGTATTTGATATGATAATCAGATGTACCTATTCCGGTATGTATTCGTCCGTGTTTGGCATATTTTAATGCTTCTGCGGCCACTTTTATATCATTTTCTACTGCTCGTGTCAGAGCACAAATGGTAGGCCACGTTACTGCTTTAGAGATTTCTACTACTGAGTTGAAATCTCCCGGACTGGATACCGGAAACCCGGCTTCGATAACATCAACACCTAGCCCTTCGAGAGCTTTAGCTACCTGAATTTTTTCTACGGTATTCAATTGGCAGCCGGGAACTTGTTCCCCGTCTCGCAATGTAGTGTCAAAAATGAATAATCTGTCAGACATAATTCTATTGTGTTTTTATCTTTATTTTCTATATAAAAAAACCTTTCAGCACTGGAAGTGAGAAAGGTTCTATATTTATTTAAGTATTTATCTCTTCTATTTTTTGTACACTGGCTCACTTCCTATTAATCGTTCTCAATAGAATAATAATCTGTAAACCTAGTAGTAGCGTTATAAAC
>NZ_CEWDCG010000176.1:0-6505 GCF_982436375.1 Coprobacter sp.
GAAATTCGTTATCTGAAAATTTTTTATGGTAAGAAAAACACTAATTTAAAGTTTATATTTGAAAATAATCCTATATAAGCTTGCTGACAAAAAAACCGCATAATTTTTTTCTTTGAAAATAATGTACTACATTTGACCCACAAAAGTTGCTTTAATAGCGGTATTCTTTGGAAAATTTGGAAAAATGCCATGTAAAACAATATCCTGCCTGAGGTTCCGTTGTTTTATAAAATAGGTGTTGTTTCGAGGCTGCCGATATTGCAAATATGAAAAAACGGTTTTTTATTGCGGAATTTGAAGAACACGGAAGATTAAAAGCTCTTTAAATAGCGTTATAGGAACTCAAAATAATAAAGAAAATAAATTATCAAACTATTTTAATTTAACAGTCAACCACTTAGAATTTTTTTATTATGGAAACTAAAAAAACTGAAACTAAAGCTAAAGCTAAAAAGAAAACATTTCGTGGCATTGAGTCTGCATTTCTTGTGATTGTAGCATGCTTTATTATTGCTTTGTGTATTTTCCATTTCATCTTGGGAAATCCTGCAAACTTTATGGATAATGATCCTACGGGACACCCGCTGCCTGGAAATATGTTGGGTACTATCTATAAAGGAGGTGTAATCGTGCCTGTTCTTCAAACTTTGTTACTTACCGTATTGGTATTGAGTGTTGAACGTGCATTCGCTCTTATGAAAGCTAAAGGTAAAGGAAGCACAACTAAATTTGTTGAAAACATTAAAGCTGCTTTGGCAGACGGTGATATTCAAAAAGCTCAAGCTATTTGCGACAAACAACAAGGTTCTGTAGCAAGCGTTGTTACTTCGGTGTTGAAAAAATATGCTGAAATGGAAGCTAATGATACTTTGACTAAAGAACAGAAACTTACTTACATTCAGAAAGAAGTTGAAGAAGCTACCGCTCTTGAGTTGCCGACATTGGAACAAAATCTTTCGGTTGTGGCTACGATGACAACATTGGGTACGTTGACCGGACTTCTCGGAACTGTGTTAGGTATGATCAAGGCGTTCGCCGCTTTGGCAAATGCTGGTGCTCCCGACTCAATCGCTCTGTCAACCGGTATTTCCGAAGCACTTGTAAATACTGCTTTCGGTATCGGTACTGGTGCGTTAGCTGTTATTTCTTATAACTTCTTTACCAGCAAAATCGATAAAATTACCTATGCTATTGATGAAGTAGGTTTCTCTATCGTACAAACTTATGCAGCAACTCACAAATAATTAAAGACCTGTTGAGATTATGCCAAAAATAAAAGTAAAAAGGAAAAGCACGTTCATCGACATGACGGCGATGAGTGACGTGACTGTACTTTTGCTTACGTTTTTTATGTTGACCTCTACTTTCGTACAGAAAGAACCCGTACAAGTAGCGACTCCGGCATCTGTTTCGGAAATTAAGATCCCCGAAACAAATATATTGCAGATTCTGGTAGATCAGAAAGGTAAGATCTTTATGAGTCTGGATAATCAGGATAATCGGGTCGATGTATTGCAAAATGTAGGCAGAGAATACGGTATTGAGTTTACTCCTGAAGAGATCAATAAATTTAAACTGATGAATTCTTTCGGAGTTCCTCTTGCCCAGATGAAGTCTTTTTTAGCTCTTCCGACGGACAGGCAGGACGCTATCTTGAAAGATTACGGGATTCCTATCGATACGACGGCCAATCCTTCTAACGAGTTTAAAGCTTGGGTTAAAACGGCAAGGAATGTAAACGGAGATTTGAGAATTGCAATTAAGGCGGACAGAACGACTCCTTATTCCAGAATAAAAGAGATTATGTCATCTTTACAGGATATTAGGGAGAATCGTTATAATCTGATTACTACGCTTAAGAGTATTCCCGCAGATAATTAATAATAGTCATAAAGGAAAAATATTATGGCAGAAGTACAACAAAAAGATAACGGGGGAGGCAAAGGTAAGCAGAAGAAGATGACGATTCGCGTGGACTTCACTCCTATGGTGGACATGAATATGCTTTTGATCACATTTTTCATGCTTTGTACATCATTGAGTAAGCCGCAGACGATGGAAATCAGTATGCCTTCCAATGATAAGTCTATTACAGAAGAAGACCAGACGAAAGTTAAAGCATCTCGTGCTATTACGTTGATTTTGGGAGGAGATGACCGAGTATTTTATTATACTGGTGAGCCTAATTATGAGGATTACACCTCATTGAAAGAAACTACGTATGAAGCCGATGGTCTGAGAGCTATGTTGATGGGACGTAATGCAGATATCGTTGCCAAAATAAAAGCTTTGAAAGCTGAAAAGTTGGAAAAGAAATTTTCAGATGAAGAGTATAATGAAAGGGCGATGAAGATCAAGGATGTAAATACTGCTCCCGTAGTAATGATAAAGGCAACAGATGATGCGACTTATGAGAATCTTGTAGATGCTCTTGATGAGATGCAGATTTGCAGCATCAGTAAGTATGCGATTGTTGATATAACCGAAGGTGATGAGTTTTTGTTGGATAACCTTGAACAGAAAGGAAAACTGACGGAAAATATCGATCGGGATCAAGTTAAGAAAAACTAATTAGTACTCATTTAAAAAAGAAGAAAAATGGCAAAAATAGATTTAACTTCGAAAGAATGGTGCGATTTGGTTTTTGAAGGACGTAATAAGAGCTATGGAGCATACGATTTGCGTATGACTTCTTCGAAACGACATAATGTTGCAATGCTTATTATATTGATTGTAGCAGTTGTAGGTTTCTCGCTCCCTTCTTTGATTCGTATTATGACTCCTGAAAAAGTAGAAGATTTTACAGTTACAGAAGTAACACAGTTGTCAGATCTTCCTAAAGCAGAAGTCAAGAAAAACGAAGAATTGAAGCCGATGGCTCCGACGACTCCTCCTCCTCCTTTGAAGAGCTCTATCAAATTTACGGCTCCGGTCATAAAGGATGATAGTGAGGTTTCCGATGAAGAAGATATCAAATCGCAGGATGAATTGGCAGCTAACAGTAAGATCGCTATTTCTATCGCCGATGTAAAAGGTAATGATGAGATAAACGGACAGGATATTGCGGATTTCAAGGAATTCGTTCAGCCTGAAGCTCCAGTAGAAGAAGAAAAACCGTATCAGGCTGTAGAACAGATGCCTCAGTTCCCTGGTGGTGAAGCAGCATTGCTGAAGTTTATCAATGAAAAGATCAAATATCCTATTCCTGCACAGGAAGCGGGTATTCAGGGACGTGTGGTAGTACGTTTCGTAGTTTCTAAAACCGGTGAAATCAAGGATGTAACGGTTTTGAGAAGCGTCGAATCCTCTTTGGATAAAGAAGCAGTACGAGTTATCCAAATGATGCCTAAATGGATTCCGGGGAAACAGAACGGTAATAATGTTGCTGTTTATTTTACAGTTCCTGTAGTGTTTAAACTTATGCAGTAAGATTGTTGTTATTATATTAACAATATCACCTAAAATACTCCGCACCTCTATGTCTCCAGATGTAGGGCTGCGGGTATTTTAGATTAAATACCTATAGTTATGGAAACAGAAAATGATCTTCAAAAGCCACAGAAACCCAAAAAAAAAATTAATATGGGTTATATTTTCGGGATATTTATGATCCTGATTTACTTTGGGATGGCTTATCTTTTAATCTTCACACCTCTTTTTGAAAACACTTTTTCAGAAATATTTCGGTATAGTATAGGAATTGTTTTCGCAATATATGGTATCTTTAGGGCCTATAGACAAATTAGAAACCAGAGGTATAGTTAGGAGATTTTATAATGAAAATAAAAAGATCGTTTTGTCTTTCAGTTTGTGCGGTATTTATCTTTGCTGGGATTTTTGCAGCATGTAACTCCTCTAAGAAAAAAGGGATTACCGAAACCCCTACGTCAGGACTTATCAAAATAAGTGCGGACCAAACCTTTGAGCCGATTATGGAGCAGGAGATAGATGTTTTTGAAGGACTATATCCTAAAGCTAATATAATACCGGTTTATGCCGATGAGGTGGATGTTATAACCTCTCTCTTGCAAGATAGTGTGAGATTGGCAGTTACGACTCGGAGGCTTTCTCCGAAAGAAGTAGAGACTTTGAATGCCCGGAAACTTTATCCGAAAGAAGTAAAAATCGCTACGGACGGAGTCGCCCTTATCGTAAATAAAGCAAATCCTGATACATTGATTACTATGGACCAGCTTCGGCGGATTCTTACGGGAGAAGTTACGGAATGGAATCAGGTTTATCCTGAATCTAAATTAGGTAAATTGCAACTTGTATTCGATAATCCGAATTCGAGTACGGTGCGTTTTGCAATAGATTCTATTTGTGCGGGAAAACCTTTGTCGAAGAATCTGAATGCTCAGGATAACAATGAAAATGTAATCGATTATGTTTCGGAAGTGCCTAATGCTATTGGTGTAATCGGAGCTAGTTGGATCGGAAATAAAAATGATTCGACGCGTCTCTCTTTCTCAGATAGAATTACGGTGATGGGTGTCAGTCGGGATGATGTAGCTTATCCATCGAACAGTTATCAGCCTTATCAGGCTTATTTGGCAATGGGATTATATCCATTGACCAGAGATGTTTATATAATAACTACCGATCCCAAAAGCGGTTTGCCAAGTGGGTTTACAACATTTGTCGGATCGGATAAAGGTCAGCGGATTATTTTGAAGACCGGGATTGTTCCGGCGACACAAGCAATCCGTATCGTAAACGTGAGAAAAAATTTATAATAATAATATAATAGAAAACTATAGAAATTATGCGAACTAAGTCAATGTTACTTGCTTCTTTCCTTTTTGTTGGAGGGGTGGTGAGTTCTGCTTTTGCAGAATCGTATACGGATGGTATCGAATATTTTAAATCAGGACAACCTGACAGGGCGAAGATCATTTTGGATAAAACTTTGAATGACCCGTCTACTAAAAAGGCCGAAGCATATTTTTATTTAGGGGAAATTTATTCGGGAATGAATAAATTGGATTCTGCCGGAATGTATTATGACATGGGCTTGCAGGCAGATCCTCTTTATCCTTATAATTCGATCGGTAAGGGTAAATTGATGTTGAAAAATAATAAAAAAGAGGCTGAAGCTCTTTTCAAAGCTGTAATCAAATCGGATAAAAAAAATCCGGAGATTTATCTGGCCATTTCAAAAGCATATTATGAAAATGTAATGCCTGAATATCAGAAGTATTTGGACAAAGCCTTGGATGCAGATAAAGAGTATGCTCCTATTTATGTATTCGAGGGTGATATTTTGGTTAAAGATAAGAAATATGGCGAAGCGTGCGGTTTTTATGAAATGGCACAAAACTTCGATGAAAACTGTCTGGAAGCTTATGTGAAATATTCGAATATTTATTTCCCTATTAATGCGAGTCTTGCTATCGCCAAGTTGGAAGATCTGTTAAAATTGAAACCTAATTCTGCTATTGCACAACGCGAATTGGCCGAAGCATATTTTAAGGATAGCAAATATAATCAAGCGGTAGAAGCTTATGCACGTTATATGGCTAATCCCAATCATTTCGAAAGCGATCAGTCTCGTTATGCAGCACTGCTTTTCTTTGATAAGAAGTATCAAGAATCTCTGGATCTTGTAGATAAAATGATTGTAAAAAATCCAAATGATTTTATTTTGAAACGTTTGGCGATGTATGACAATTATGAGCTGAAAAATTATGATAAAGCTCTCACTGCAGCAGAGACATTTATGAATACTCCGGGAAATCCCCAATTCAATACGCAAGATTATATTATTTATGCAAATATATTGATTGAAAACAAATTGGCGGATAAAGCTATTCCGGTATTGGAAAAAGCTATTTCTCTCGATCAGGAAAAAATCGAACTTTATAAGGAATTGAGCGAAGCTTACCGTGCTGCCGGAGATATGCTGAAAAGTGCTGATGCATATAATGAGTATATGAAACGTAATCAGGATGTCAGCCTGACAGATTACTTCTTCTTGGGTACGATTTATTATCGTGCCGCTTCTGCCGAAGCACCGGCTGCCGAAGCTACTCCGGAAGAAAAAGCAGCGAAACTTGCTATTCAAAAACCGATATATCAAAAGGCTGATAGTTTTTTTGCTATTGTAACAGAGAGAGCTCCGGAAGACTATCGTGGATATTTGTGGAGAGCCCGTTCGAATTCCGGTCTTGATCCTGAAACGACAGAAGGATTGGCAAAGCCATATTACGAAACTTTATTGACTGTTCTTGAAAAGTCTCAAAATCCGAATAAGGCGGCGTTATTGGAGGCTTATAAATATATCGGTTTCTATAATTATCAAAAAGAGTATGCTGCAGGAAAGAATGTCTATCCTGAAACTCGCAAATGGTGGAGTAAGATGTTGACTGTCGATCCGAATAATGAGATCAAAGCTCTTTTGGATCAACTGCCTCAATAAAAATCATTTTCTTTCGGAATCGTTCCGATAATTAGGGATATTCAGTAAATGTCCCTAAAAAATAAGATGGCATATGAAGATGATGGC
>NZ_CEWDCG010000177.1:0-6373 GCF_982436375.1 Coprobacter sp.
GCAAATATAACAAAAGTATGTTGTAATTTTCAATTATAAATACTTGTTTTTTTGAATAAAAAGCGGGCGCAAAGACTTTGTATAAAACCTTTGCGCCCGCTTTCTACGTTTGGGATAACTTTATTTCTTTTCTTCCGGTTTTAACCAATGGTCGAGCCAACGGAAAAATATCCGTTGCCATAAAATGGCATTTTGAGGTTGCGCAATCCAATGATTTTCATCAGGAAAGACAACCATTTCGGCGGGAACTCCTCTTAATCGGGCGGCGTTGAATGCCGACATTCCTTGAGAGGCAAGTATTCGGTAATCGTTTTCTCCATGAGTAATTAGTATAGGAGTATCCCATTGATCTATAAAACGATGTGGAGAATTGGCATAAGAACGCTGAGCAACTGCATTGTCTTTTTCCCAATAAGCGCCACCCAAATCCCAGTTGGCAAACCACATTTCTTCTGTTTCTACATATTGTTGTTCTAAATTGAATATTCCGGCATGAGCGATAAATGCCTTGAATCGTTTTTGATGATGCCCGGCCAACCAATAAATAGAAAAACCTCCATAACTTGCCCCGATTGCTCCGAGACGATTTTCATCGATAAATGGTTCTGCCTTTACAGCATCGATAGCAGAGAAATAGTCTTTCATATTCTGACCGCCGTAATCACCGCTTATTTGTTCCAGCCATTCCTGACCGAACCCGTATAACCCTCGGCGGTTAGGTGCAACAATGACATATCCGTTTGCTGCCATTAACTGCAGGTTCCATCGATATGACCAGAACTGGCTTACAGGGCTTTGCGGACCTCCTTGGCAATATAGTAATGCCGGATATTTTTTATTCGGGTCGAAATGGGGAGGATATATGATCCATGTCAACATTTTTTTATTGTCTGTTGTGGCAATCCAGCGTTCTTCCACTTTGCCCATAGTAATTTGATCTAAAGTTTCCTTGTTCTCGAATGACAATTCCGTAATTGCTTTATCATTTAGATTGATACTATAAATTTCATCCGGTTTTGAGAAAGAATGCTGTAATACGATCAGTTGATTATCATTTATCGGTTTTATATCGGCGTAATCGACCTGTCCGGTTGTGATCTGTTCTATTTTTTTATCATCGATATGAATGTTGAAGATTTGCTCTATTCCTTGATATACGCTTAAGAAGTAGATCGATTGTCCGTCTTCTGCCCAATTTAACATGTCTAAGCTGTAATCGAACTCGTCTGTCAAATATTTCTTTTCTCCATTTTGCATATCCATGACGAACAAGCGGTTTTTATCTGATTCGTATCCGTCACGTTCCATACTCATCCATGCTAAATAACGCCCGTCGGGAGAAAAACTCGGATGCGTATCATAACCCATCATTCCTTCGGTCAGGTTTTTGGTTATTTTCGTCTCGGTATCGTATAGATAAATATCGGAGTTGGTAGATATGGAATACTCCAATCCGGTTTTTTTTCGGCAAGTATATGCAATACTTTTACTGTCCGGAGTCCATGCAAAACCTTCTGTACCACCGAAAGGTTTCATCGGAGCTTCATACGGTTCGCCTTCGAGAATATCATTAATATTTTCTAACGTGCTGCCGTTAAAGTCTGCTATAAAAGGGTGAGGAATGGCTTCTACCCATTCGTCCCAATGTTTATACATGAGGTCGTCGATAACACGTCCGGTTGCTTTGGGCAGGTCCGGATAAATATCCGAGGCTCGTTGACCGTATTTTACATTCGAAAAGAATACGACCTTTTTCTCATCGGGAGAAAAGAGAAAACCGTCTATTCCTTTTTCTTGATTGCTGATTTGTTTTCGGTTCGATCCGTCGGCATCCATTATCCACAATTGAGAACTTCCGCTTTCGGATGTTAGAAACGCTATTTGTTTTCCATTGTTGATCCATACAGCATTTTGTTCGGATTTAGGAGTATGGGTGATTTGAATTTTATTACTTCCGTCAATGTCCATAACAAATAGTTCCCGATTGCTTTTGTTTTCGGGTATGCTCACGTATGTTACTCCATAAAGGATTTTTTTCTTATCCGGAGATATTTCTATACCCCCGACGCGCCCAAGAGTGTACATGACTTCCGGAGTCATGATTCCGTTTTCTACTTTGGGATGGCTTTTGCCTATGATCCCTTCGCTGCTCTCTTTCTGTGTCTGACAAGCAGACAAAAGTACCGCACTTGCCATAATGAGTTTGCTGATTGGTAATTTCATAAGTTTTACTATTATTTGTATTTCTTCTTTTTGTATTTTGTTTTTGATGGTGTTTCTGTTTTTGTATTTTTTATGGGAGGACCGTATAGACGATTGATTAGATCCGGCCGTCCCATTCTTTGCAGTTCCGATAAAATCTGTTTTCGTTGATCGGGTTTATACCAGAAAAAAAACTGCCTTTGAGCCAGTTTCTCGTTTTGGTTGCGGGCTGTATATATTTTTTCTCCCGTATAAGGGTGATATCCTGTATAATATATCTCGGTCGAAAGCGTCATCGGGGTAGGGGTGAAATCTTGAACTTGCTCGAGGTGAAAGTTCAATTTTTTTGTGATAGCGGCCAGTTCGGCCATATCCTCTTCTCTACAACCCGGATGGCTTGATATGAAATACGGAATGAGCTGTTGGTTGAGTCCGGCTTCATCGTTTATTTTTTCGAATGTCCGTTTAAATTCTTCGAATTTTTTGAAGTTAGGTTTCCGCATTAGCATCAGAACATTGTCGGACGTATGTTCCGGAGCAACCTTTAATCGTCCAGATACATGTCGGGTAATAACTTCATATGTATATTTCGAAGTACTTGCATTTACTTTTTCATCCTCATGACGGTGTTGTAATAGATCATATCTTATCCCGCTGCCGATAAAAGACTTTTTGATTCCTTTTATTTGATCTACGCTATGATATATATTTAACAACGGAGTGTGATCGGTATATAGATTTTTGCAGACTTCGGGATGTATACAAGACGGACGTTTGCATTTACGACATATTTCCTGACGGGAACCTCGCATCTTGTACATATTGGCCGAAGGTCCTCCTAAATCGCTGATATATCCTTTGAATCCGGGCATTTCCGTAATTTGTTTTACCTCGTTCAGAATCGATCGTTTCGAGCGGGAGGCTATGAATTTGCCTTGATGGGCGGAGATCGTACAAAATGCACATCCTCCGAAACAGCCTCTATGTAAATTTACAGAAAACTTGATCATTTCGTATGCCGGAATGTTTTTCCCTTTATATTTAGGATGAGGCAGACGAGTATAAGGCAAGTCGAAAGATGCGTCTATCTCGTTTTCGCTCATAGGAGGATAAGGTGGGTTTACCTTTATAACCGAGTTTTTATATTTTTGCCATAATCGGCGAGCCTCATATCGGTTCGATTCCTCTTCGACATGGAAAAAATTGCGGGATTGTTTCTTTTTGTCTTGCAAGCATTCTTCATGAGAGAACAAAACGAGATCGGTTGCGCTTTCATGTGCGTGAGGCAACTCGTTTTCAGGTGTAATAACGGCGGTCTGTCTCAAGTCTTTGATCTGACCTGTTTTTTCACCGTTCCGAAGCCGCTTTATCAATTCTCTGATCGGGAGTTCTCCCATACCATAGATGAGCATATCTGCTCCGCTATCGATCAAAATACTCGGTCTTAAACGGTTTTCCCAATAGTCATAATGAGTAACTCGTCGCAGTGAGGCTTCTATGCCTCCGATAATAACCGGTATGTGGGGGTAGAGTTTTTTTAATATTTGAGTATATACTATTGTCGGATAGTCGGGTCGCATTCCTGCTCGTCCGTCTGGAGTATAAGCATCATCGGAACGAAGTCTTTTATTTGCCGTATAATGGTTGACCATTGAATCCATAGCTCCGGCAGAGACCCCGAAAAATAATCTGGGTTCTCCTAATTTCTTAAAGTCCCTTAGATCGTCGCGCCAGTTCGGCTGGGGAACAATAGCGACACGTAATCCTTCGGATTCCAGAATACGTCCGATTACTGCAGCTCCGAAAGAGGGATGGTCGACATATGCATCTCCTGAGAAAATAATTACATCCAGATAATCCCACCCTCTGATCTCAAGCTCCTTCTTTGTAGTCGGTAACCAATCTTGTAGTTTATATTCTTTCATTGTCGTCCGATTGTATCTTTGTTTTATCCGGTTTATGAAATTCAGTTTGCTGTATTACAATGAATCGTATCGGTCTTGTAGTTTTACCAATTCGTCCCGGTATTGGGCAGCTTCGATAAATTCCATTCGTTTAGCAGCTTCAACCATTGCTTTCCGGGTATTTTCAATAGCCTTTTTCAATTGGTCTTTATTCATGTATTGGACTACCGGATCGGCAGCTATGTTGACATGCGAAATATCATATTCCTCTTTATATAAAATCGGTTGACCTTTTTCGGTTTGAACATCCGCTTCTTTTGTGAGAATAGAGTTTCTGGCTTTTTGTATTGCTTGAGGCGTAATATGGTTTGCTTCGTTATAAGCCAACTGTTTTTCTCTGCGCCGATTAGTTTCATCGATCGTTTTTTGCATGCTTTCGGTAATTTTGTCTGCATACATGATTACCATTCCGTTCAGGTTTCGGGCGGCCCGTCCTGCCGTTTGAGTTAAAGAACGATGAGATCTTAAAAAGCCTTCTTTGTCTGCGTCCAGTATGGCGACTAATGAGACTTCTGGCAAATCTAAACCTTCACGAAGAAGATTTACTCCGATAAGGACATCGTAAAGCCCGTTGCGTAGATCCTCTATGATTTGAATACGTTCTAACGTATCGACGTCTGAGTGAATATAATTACAGCGAATGTCGAGTCGTAACAGGTATGTGTTCAATTCTTCCGCCATACGTTTGGTAAGAGTCGTTACCAGAACCCGCTCGTCTTTTTCGATTCTTTGTTGTATCTCTTCGAGTAAATTGTCTATTTGATTGAGACTTGGTCGGACTTCGATTATTGGATCGAGCAGTCCGGTAGGGCGGATAACCTGTTCGACGATAACGCCCTCGCTTTTCATCAACTCATAATCTGCCGGAGTAGCGCTGACGTAAATAGTCTGTTTGGTAAGATCTTCGAATTCTGAAAATTTCAGCGGACGATTATCTATTGCAGCCGGCAATCGGAATCCGTATTCTACAAGATTTACTTTTCTGGAATTATCCCCTCCGTACATTGCCCTTATTTGAGGTATTGTAACATGGCTTTCATCGATAATGGTTAAGAAATCTTTCGGGAAATAGTCTAACAGACAGAATGGTCTGGTGCCGGCAGCCCGTCCGTCGAAGTATCGTGAATAGTTTTCTATTCCGGAACAATGTCCCACTTCTCTGATCATTTCAATATCGTATGTTACCCTCTCATACAAGCGTTTGGCTTCAATTTCTTTTCCTATCGACTTAAAAAACTCGACTTGTTTTCCTAAATCGAGTTCTATTTCACCGATTGCCCGGTCTATTCGTTCTTTAGTAGTTACAAAAATATTAGCCGGATATATTTTATATTCATCGAATAGAGTAATCGTGTGCCCGGTCATCGGATCTACGCTTTCTATCGATTCTATCTCTTCTCCCCAGAAGATAATGCGCAAAATGATTTCCGTATAGGCCAGATATATATCCACCGTATCTCCTTTGACCCTGAAATTTCCTCGATTCAGTTCGATTTCATTACGGGAATACAAACTGCCTACGAGTGCTCGTAAAAATGTATTCCGTTCTATATTTTGACCGACACGGACATCTATCACGTTGCTATGAAAATCTTCCGGGTTGCCGATACCGTAAAGACATGAAACCGAAGATACGACGATAACGTCTTTGCGGCCTGATAATAAAGCTGATGTCGTTGAAAGCCTGAGTCGGTCTATTTCTTCGTTGATTGCCAAATCTTTTTCTATATAGGTATCGGTTGTTGGAATATAGGCTTCCGGCTGGTAATAATCATAATATGATACAAAATATTCTACGGCGTTATCGGGGAAAAAACTTTTAAATTCTCCATACAGTTGGGCTGCCAAAGTTTTGTTATGACTCAGGATCAACGTCGGTTTCTGAACTTTTTCGATGACATTAGCCATGGTAAATGTTTTACCTGACCCGGTAACTCCCAGTAGGGTTTGAGCGGAAAGTCCGTCTAAGACTCCCCGGCTAAGCTCTTCTATTGCTTCCGGTTGGTCACCGGTCGGTTGGTAGGGTGAAACGATTTTGAACTCCATAAATGCCATATATATTTTGATTTGCGAAGTTACGAAAAAACTCGGAGAAACGGCTGTATCCGTTCTCTTTTCATACTATTACCTTCAAACTTTCTATTGTCTTCTTAATCATATATTTTACTTTCATTTTATTGTATTTTTGCTAAACAAATAGTAGGATT
>NZ_CEWDCG010000178.1:0-6360 GCF_982436375.1 Coprobacter sp.
ACATGAACGTTTGTTAAAACGCAAATAATTTCTAACTTTGTGGTGTCGGAATTGGAGTAGAGACTTTTTATCCGATATACATGTTAGAGAAGCGTTTAGTTTTATCCTCGCTTTGAAAATCGCCAATTTTTAAAACATTGAAGGATAAACAGAACAAACGTTCATGCTTTTCCATTATAATCACGAGAGTGAATATATAAGGTTAGGCGTGGGTTGGCTGTTTATTTCAATGTGGGTGTTTGGCGATACCTCAAAGCGAGTAAACTGACAAATTCCCACGCTTTTTTTTATGTTTTGTTTTATCTTAAGTGAAACTGCTGATTTGGGGAATTTATGGCGAAAAATCTTTAGATCATGAAAATAGTTTTGTCATTTAAGATGAAGAGTCCGATACATGGTTTACATGAATTAGTTGTGGCAGTAAATTCTTTGATGAAGTCTGTTGGTATCGTTAAAGCCCATACCTCTGGGAGTTATCTTAATAAATCTATTTTTTAAATTCATCTTGTTATTATTAAAAATTAATAAATGGCAAAAGTCTTAACTGCTTGTCATTTAGTCGAATCCATTATTATATAATTGAATTGTGAAAAGATATAAAAAAAAGTGGGGCTTATTGTTGATAACTGCATTATTTTTATCGGGTATTGTATGGGCACAGGGAACATCCGAGACTCTCACTTCGTGCTTGAATAAAAATTACCCTGATTATGTGATTTTTTTGTCAGATAAAAAAATCGATTCTGTTTTTTATTGTGCTAATACTTCGATAGCCCCGGTTATTTTTAAAGTAAATAAGTACAAATTGTATCCCAACAAACAGTTGGATAGTATTGCTGATATATTACGACGAATACAACAAGATACTATAATCCGCTTGTCGCATGTATGGGTCGGAGGAAGTGCCTCACCAGAAGGACCTCCGAGCTGGAATCATCGATTAGGTGAGTATCGTTCGCGGGCTCTTGCCGATTTTTTGTTACAAGAAACCGGTATTCCGGAAAGTAAACTTAAAGTTGAAAACCTTTGTGAAGATTGGTATTCGTTCGAAGTTGCATTAAAAAATGGAGCGCAGATTCCCAATAAAAGCAAGGTTCTTGATATTTTAACAAAAGAGACTGATAACGAACGTCGTAAAAAACAGATTAAAGCTCTTGACGGAGGATATACTTGGCAACGGATTATTCAGGACGTGTTTCCTCCATTCAGAAATGCACGCATTGCCATTGTCTGTCTGGAAGAGCAATTTCCTCTGCCTCCGGTATCAAAAAATTTACAAGTTGCAGAATCTCGCATGCCTGACTTGAATCCTGCTATTTCTTTTTCTTTACAGCCGTCACAACAAGAAAAATGGATAATTGCTATTAAGTCGAATTTATTGTTTGTTGCGGCATTGACCGCTAATTTGGGTATTGAAATTAGTCCGTTTTCTCATTGGTCTTTTGATTTACCGGTGTGGTATTCTCCATATAATATTACTCCAGAGCGAAAGTTGCGTTTATTGGCTGTACAACCGGAAATACGCTGGTGGTCGAAAGAGGCCATGAAAGGACATTTTATCGGTTTGCATACCCATGTCGCCGGTTTTAATGTAGCAATTAATGATCATGGCCGTTACCAAGATCCTAACCATGCTTTGTGGGGAATGGGAATCAGTTATGGTTATGCTGTTGATATCGGTAAAATGAAAAGATGGACTTTAGAATGTAATATAGGGGCGGGTTTTGCTGAATTTGATTATGATGTTTACCGTAATTGGAAGAATGGTCCGAAATTTCGTTCAGGGTCAGACTGGTATTGGGGTATAACGAGAGGAGGCGTTTCGATATCCTATAAATGGTATAAACAACGGAAAAGGTAAGAATATGAATGGAAGAAATCTAATGATTGCTGTATTATCCGTGTTTATGGGGTTAATGATGGCTTGTGATGCGACTGTTCATGAGTATCCTGTTCCCGATAAATCGTTTGTTGTCATAGAACCGAATGTTGATCGGTTGCCGCCTCTTTATTATAAAGAAGTTTTTTATGATGAAGAATGGAATTGTACGATTAAAAATCTGGAAGAAGAACACTCCAAACCGTATATCCCGGATGAAGATTTTGCAATGCGCATTATTCTTGATGTTTATGAAAAAAAATCGGGGAAGAATAGAATCGTGCAGCAGAAAATCGAGCGACGAATGCTTTTGGTTGATAAAGACGCATTGCCTCCACAAGATACAATACAAGTTTATTTGCCGAAAGGTGACTATCAAGTATTAGCGTGGGCAGATTATGTTTATAAAGATAATCCGGTCGATCGATTTTATCAGACTGATATGTTAACGTCCATTAAGACGAATACGGATATTTATCCTGTTAATACGCATCATCGAAGTACCGCAGTCGGTCAGGAGATGTTTACGATCGGTTCAGATTTTGGGCCAAATAGTTTTTCCTTTGAAGAATCCGGAACTTTCTCTTCTATGGTTATTCCGGTTATGATGGAAAGACCTTCAGGACGTTACAGAGTGATTGCATCCGATTTTGATGATTTTATCCGGGCTGGAGGTACACTGGAGGGGTTGACTGTAAAAGTAATTTATAAACAATATATCGGAGTCGGGTATAATGTAGAAGCCCGAAAACCGAATCTGTTTACGACGATGTATAGTTTTAATACGATTCTTTCTCAAATAGTTTATGATGGAAAAGAGGCGGTCTCTTTGTTCGGAGATTATTTATTTACTGATTGGGAAAATGAAACGAATATTTTGGCCGATTTTTATTTTTTCGATGCTTCAGGAACAGAAATCAGCCATTGCCAGAATATCGAAATTCCTTTGAAGCGTAATCATGAGACTGTATTGAGAGGATTCTTTCTTACTCGAAAAATAGGCGATGGTAATAACGTGAATATTGATGATAGTTTTGATGGAGAATATGTAGTGGAGATCAACTAAAATATATTGTTTAACAAAAATGTAATTGTATGAGAAAATTTAAAAATTTAGTTATGATCGGATTTTGTTTGCTATTGGTAGCGTGTCAATCAGAAGACTTGTTTACTGATGCTCCGGTCGCTGCAGGAGAAGGAAATGTAAATTTTACGGTTTCTGCCCCTGATCTTTTACAAATGACGCGTGCAACTTTAGGTGAAAATAGTAATAGTATGCATGGGGGAATCACTAATGTAGATTTTGCAGAATATGATTTGCGTTATCAGTTAGCGGTTTATCGCATAGATGGGGAAGGGGAGAATATCTCTTATACGCAGGTAATTTCTCCTCAGAAAAAAGTTGTGGATAGTTATCAAGCTGTCAATTATTCTTTACGTCTGACTCCGAACCGGAATTATAAATTTGTAGTTTGGGCGGACTTTGTAAAGCAGGGTACTGATACGGATTTACATTATGAAACCGGTAATTTTGAAAATATTACTTGCATAGACGACGTCGATAAACAACTGAATGATGAGAGTCGGGATGCCTATTTTACGACAGAAGAGATTACGGTTGGTAGTGACGGGGTCATGAAAGATTTGATATTGAAACGTCCTTTTGCAAAACTTCGTGTTGTCGCTACTGATTGGGGTGTATATAATCTGGAGATGCCGGATAATTTTAAAATAACTTATTATGGTTGTAAACGCTTTACTAATATTAATGCAGTGACCGGTTTATCTGAAGGAACAGATTTGGCAACTGATTTAACGGCAGTTACTGAAATTTATACAGGTTCGATTGATAAATCTCAAAAGGACTATGCTTTAGGTTATGATAAAAGTGTGAATAACCGAACCTTGACGGTCGATTATTTAATGACCGATGCAACGGAACAGACTCCTATTCATTTCAAGTTCGAAGCATTGGACGGTACTTCGCTTATCAGTTCACATGATTTAAAAACAGATATTCCCATTCAACGCAATTGGTTAACAACAGTAATGGGTAATATTTTAACTACGGACGCGCAGTTAACTATCTCTATTGATGAAAATTTTGAGAATGATTGGATTGATGCTGAAGAATGGTGGAATCCGGCTGTAATTGAACCGAAAGAACCTGTCTATGACGAGAGTACCCGAACTTATCATATCTATACGAGAGAAGAATTTGCCTGGCTACCGGATAATATCCTTGATATGATTACTAAAAAAGACGAGAGCGGTAAGTCCGTGAACGTTTCTATCCTATTGGAAAACGATATCGATATGAGCGGTGTTGAATGGAAACCTATTTATACTTCAGGAGAACCGACATACACAGTAGATGGTCAAGGGCATACTTTAAGGAATTTTTCTTTAAACGGAAAATTCGGAGCAGTGTATGAATATCAGATTTGGGGTATTACTCTCGGTAAATATAATGAGTATACGGGAGTTTGGGGTAAGTTTGAAGGTGTAATGAAGAATTTGACATTCGAGAACATTACTATTAATGGACTTGCCGATGATGAAGTGCATACGGATGTTGACGGAAATCCGATAGATCATAGTAAAGAATATGCTTATTTTGCCGGTTGTGTGGGATATACCGGAGCAAATTATAGTACCGTTGCTCAATTTGAAAATGTACATGCAAAGCATATACATATTAAAGCCTCTACGGGTTTGACTACCCAAAATGTCGGAGGTCTGATCGGGTGGATCGGTGTAGGCGGAGGAGCTACTTGGTTAGATAACTGTTCTGCCAAAGATATTTATTTAACTGGTTATCAGGCTGGAGGATTAGTCGGCCAAATTGTCGGTGGAAGGGGTGTCGCTATTAAAAATTGTTGGACGGAAAATATCTATATCCGTTTAAGAGGCCGTTCGGGAATATCAGGATTTGTTGGACAATATAACGATGGTGCAGGATCGAAAATAGAAAATTGTATTTATCCTACACAGGTCGAATATATAGATGATAAGAATGGTGTGTTGACCGATTATAAGCCTGAAGACAATTTTTATGGCAGATGCAGTAAGAATAAAGACAAACTTATCATAACTACCTCAGCTACTTTACCATGAGGAGTGTGCCAAACTAAGGTAAAGTTATAGATTGTAACTAATAAACATAAAAAGTCGTATCACTACTTGAAATGAAGTGCACCCCAAAAGTTAGACACAAAACTTTTGGGGGTCACTTCAAAACAATAATAGTTAAGACAGTCCTTTGACGTGTGTAGTTGTGTATTTGTGTGTGAATTGTATATCTTATTTTAGTTCCGTTCAGGCATTTTTTTTGTCAGAGGTATCTCTTTTCGTAACATTTGAGTCGCTTTACCGGTGAGCCATAGATAATGATCCGAAGGTTTTCCGTCCATTCCGATAAACTGAGATATTTTAGTTACAGGAGGTGTATCGGTACATTTAAATATTGCAGTGCCTTCGTCTATTTCATCGAACATCGCCACATAGATCATTTCTCCTCCGGCTTTCATGGCATTATACATTTGATCCCAGAAAAATTTTCCTCCTTGGCGCGGTATCGAACCTGAAGGCTTTATATCATCGGGAAATTGAATCGTACTTAAATTGTGCCAACTAAACCCGGGTGTAACGCAAGGTACATAATCTATTTTATTCTTTTTACACCATTGGATATCGGCTTTGGTCTCGTCATGATATCGGTCCATATCATTATGTAACAGTGGTGTGTAGCGTTGTACGGTCCATGGTAATAATAAATCTGCTTTTTTGATTATCGTATGCAGATAAGGATCGTTGGTACAGTCAAAATTCAAGTCGCGCCAAGCCGTAGGAACTCCTAACATTACAGCACAGCCTCCATATACCGGATCATTTTGTAAAAAATCGATTAATTTTTCTATACCTATTTCGTTAACCTTATATGGACGGTCTGTAAAGCCTAATCCCCATATGGCAACTACCGGTTTTTTGTTGTGGTGCAGATATGTTTTATTCCCTTTTTGGTTTGTAACATTTAGTTTATCGACCAGATATTTCCAGTCTTCGATAATAACCGAGCAATCTTCTTTTTTGTGTCTTAATCCTGACAAGTCGTACATAATAGCTATGGCTCGATCATATTTCGAAGCAGCGTCAAATGCATTTTTGAGAATGATATCGGGTAGTGATTGTTCACCTCTTCCCCGTGCATAATCAAAAAAGCGCTGCATAAATACTCCGTCTATGCCATATTCTTTCATCCATTTGAAATGGAGGTCTGTCGTGCTGACATCATAGGAACTGAAAATACGGGCTGTAGAGCCGTCAGCATTTTTAAATTCTGTGGGATAAGTTTTTGAATATTCCCTCACATCGGGCCAAATATCTATGTGGCAACTTCCATCTTTAAACCCGTTTTTACCTGCCATGTGACGGTAGCTTCCGCTTTTTCCGTCTTCAGGAGTTCCGAACCAACCTTGATA
>NZ_CEWDCG010000179.1:0-6323 GCF_982436375.1 Coprobacter sp.
CACTTTGTGTATGAATTAGTTGGCTGATTTTATATTATTTACTGAATGTCCCTAAATATTGATTTTAGGAAAACTATAATTTGTTGAGGACGAAAGAACTGTAAATTATTTTTAGAGGCTGTCTAAATTTTATTCGAATTAAATTTGGAAGTTTCTTTCGAGGATGCTTTTCTGATTTTATAAGGATAATAGCGGACTATCTGACAAGTGAAAACGGAAAAAAGATCGGAAGAAAACATAAGCGTGACCTAATAATATTTTTTGCATCGGAAAATTTGAACAAATTCAGAAGTCTCTCTATTGTCAAATCGACAATAGAGAGACTTCTGAATTTGCTTATTTTACAGGAATTTTATCTATACGTCTTTGATGTCTTCCTCCTTCAAATTCTGTATTTAAGAATGTTTCAGCGATTTTTTCGGCTTCTTCGTTTTTTATAAATCTACCCGGCATTACGCAAATATTTGCATCATTATGAAGGCGGGCAAGCTTTCCTATCTCTTCATTCCAGCAAAGGGCAGCTCTGATTTTTTGGTGTTTATTTAATGTCATGTTAATGCCGTTTCCGCTCCCGCAGAATGCAAATCCCGGGTAACACTCTCCTGATTCTACTGCATTAGCAAGAGGATGAGCAAAATCTGGATAATCGACACTTTCACAAGAAAATGTACCGAAATCTTTAATTTCGATTCCTTTTTCGATTAAAAATTGTTTGATAAATTGTTTCATTTCAAAACCAGCATGATCACTTGCAAGACCTACCGGAATATTTTTTTTGAGGATGCTCATAACGTATAATAAGTATATATTTTCTGTTACAAATGTAAACAAAAAAATGAGTTTTATGTTGGCTTGAAATGGAAATATTTATATAGGTTACAAGCTCTTTTCCCGATTTTTTATTAGTTTAAATCGGTATCGGATACAAGAAGGTATTTCGTGACTATAATGCGTTACATACACTAAGGTTTTTCCCGGTCGTTCACAAAAATTTTCTATAATTTTTCTGACACGGCATTTATTACTGATGTCTAGACCGTGTAGAGGCTCATCTAAAATTAATAGATCCGGGTCTTTTACAAAAGCTCGGGCTAACAATATCAATCGCTGTTCGCCCGAAGATAGAGTAAGAAAAGGTCTGTTATATAAAGTTTCGATTCCAAAAGTGTGCATCCAGGCTAGTGCGATATTTTCTTGTTCTGGGGAACATTTTCGGTATAGTCCGATAGAATCGAAAAATCCAGAACCTACGATTTGTATAGCAGGAACATTTTCTGTATAGTATAAATGCATTTCTGGCGATACATATCCGATCCTGTTTTTTATTTCCCAGATGCTTTCTCCAGAGCCTCGTTTCCGATCGAACAAAAAAAGCGTATTTGCATAAGATTGAGGATTATCTGCATAAATAAGACTCAAGAGTGTAGATTTTCCTGCTCCGTTTTCTCCCAGTAGTACCCATTTTTCGCCGTTTTTTACTTCCCAGTCTAATCCTTTAAGTATTGGGTGTGATCCGTAAGAGATATTGATTTTCTCCATTCGAAATGTTACATTGTGCTCTGACTTTTTACGAGTAGGATCAGGAAGTCGTATTTGGTTGTGAACTTCAGGAAAGAGGTAATTCCTTAAATCGTTATTTTGTAAAAAATCATTGCGGGATATAGGATCATAGCAGACACGATTTCGGACGGGAAGAATATGAGTGATCATTTCTGGAATGTCATCCGGATTGGATAGAAGCAGAATGACTTGAAATTTTTTCATTTCGGACATTTGTGCTAACATTTCTGTTAACAGAATTCTAGAAGTCGCATCTAATCCGATGAAAGGATTGTCAAGAATCAGTATTTGTGGATGAGTAAGCAATGTTTTTATAATTAGAAATTTACGTAATTCTCCACTTGATAGATAGATAACTTTCTTGTCTAACATTTCTTCTATTCGGAATTGAATAAATAATTCCCGGATAGATATTTCATCATAATTGTTCGATAATAGTTCTCTTATTGTCTGGATTCCTTCATTCTCGGAGGAATGCCACCGTTGTTGATAGAAAGTTGTACGGCTATCTGTAATAGAATGAATATCTTTGAAAGTAATAGTTTTTATTACGTCAGATGTTTTGCCGGGATAATTATTGATAATTTCTCCCTCTTTCAGGGCATATTTCCCTTGTAAAAGTCCGGCTATTACACTTTTTCCTGCACCGTTAGGACCTATAATCGCCCATTGTTCGTTTGGTTTTATACACCAGTTTAGCGCTTTTTTAAATCGTATTTCTGGTAAACGGGGGATAGGGTTGTTAAAAACAATGCTTGTTTCTTTCATTTAAAATTCTGGTTATATTATAATACAAAGGTACGGAAAAATGGTATGTTTCTACAAATGAGAATTGAAGGTAATTATTTAAATCGGCTCTTAGAATCTATGATGTTATTAAGTTTCTGTACTTTAAAAAAGCATAATGTAAGATTATAATTTTAAGAAAACTATCGTGTGTTAAAACGTTTTGTTATAAATTTGTCCTGTTTATGACTTATGAATCGAATATATTTCGGTTTACTGTCAAACACATTGAGACTTTGCTTGTTATTAAGAATAGGTATTTATCGAATGTATGAAAGAGGTTCGGATGTTTATATGTATTATTCTGATATGGTCAGAAGGGGTTATTGCTTTGGCTTCTGCTTGTCCGGCTTCCGGATCGTTTTTGGGATCAGCTATTGATTCTGTGGAACAAACATCTGTTGCTATTGCAGAACCTTTCAATAAGGATACTGTTATTGGTACTTCCTTATCATTGAATTTAGATACGACTGAGGTTAAAAAGAAACCTTCTTTCTTTCGTCGTTTTTTGAATTATTTTAATGATGCCAATAAACCGAAGCCCCGTAAAAAATTTGATTTCAGTATAATTGGAGGGCCTCATTATTCAAGTGATACCAAACTCGGACTCGGATTGGTTGCTGCCGGACTTTATCAAGGAAAAGATACTTTGATGCAGCCCTCAATGGTATCTTTGTATGGTGATGTATCTACGACCGGATTTTATCTTTTAGGAGTAAAAGGAACCCATTTTTTCCCAGAAGATAAATACCGTTTGTTATATAATTTGTATTTCTTCTCTTTCCCCGGATATTTTTGGGGGACGGGATATGAAGCCGGAAGTAATGATGACAATAAAGGAAACTATAAGCGTATTCAGAATCAGGTCAAAATAGATTTTCTTTTTCGTTTGGCCAATAACCTTTATGCAGGGCCTCTGGCAAGTTTCGATTATGTTGCAGGGTCGAATTTTGAGAAGCCTGAAACATTGAACGAAGCTGCTAAATCGACACTATCAGTTGGGATAGGAGGTTCGATTTCCTACGATACAAGAGATTTTCAGACTAATTCGTATAAAGGAGTCTATTTGAAGTTGGAACAAAGCTTATCTCCCTGTTTCCTTGGAAATAAAGATGTTTTCTATACGACCGATGTATTGGCTGATATTTATCAGAAAGTATGGAAAGGTGGAATTTTAGCAATTGATATTCATGCTAAATTCACATTCGGAGATACACCTTGGACCATGATGCCTAAGTTGGGAGGAACATTACGGATGAGGGGATATTATGAAGGACAATATCGGGATAGAAATGTAGGGGAAGTTCAAGTAGAACTCAGACAACATGTCTGGAAACGGAATGGAGTTGTTTTTTGGGTCGGAGCGGGAAATGTATTTCATGATTTCAGATCGTTTAAATGGTCTCATACATTACCCAATTATGGTCTTGGATACCGTTGGGAATTTAAAAAACGAGTTAATGTCCGTTTGGATTATGGCTTCGGAAAAGGACAGTCAGGTTTTTTGTTTAATATAAATGAGGCATTTTAAGAAAAAAATATCGGATTGGTTAAGTAAGCAGCAAAATTTATATATACTGTTTACGATTATATTGATGATACCGACTTGCCTTCTTTTATATACAGAAGAAATGAGTATGGCAATGCGAGTAGCATACTTTTTTCTGCCTTTGTCGGTCTATATGGGATTGCTTGTTATGCGGCAGAAGCCGGGAGTAGTGTTGTTATGGCTTTCTTTACTTTTGTTGCTCGGGGCTTTTCAGGAAGTATTACTTTATTTATTTGGAAACTCTATCATTGCTTCCGATATGTTTCTAAATTTGTTTACGACCAGTACTGGAGAAGCTTCCGAATTATTAAGTAATCTTATACCGGCGTTGATATTGGTCTTTTTTGTATTTTTCGGTGCGATTTATTTGGCGTTTCATTCCATTCGTATGGAGGACCGTTTGCATGTGAGCGTCCGGAAAAAATTGGTTATTATAGCAGTCTGTAGTTTATTGATCGGTTTTATAGGGGGTGTGACGGCAAAAGTTCAAGAACCGAACGAAAATGTATTATTAAATATATATCCGGTTAATGTATTCTATAATATGAAATTTGCCAGAGAAAGTTGGCATAAAAGTAAAAATTATAGAAAAACTTCAGAATCGTTTTCATTTCAGGCTAAATCTCGGCATCCGTCAAACGATAAAGAAATTTATGTCTTGGTGATCGGTGAGACTTCCCGTTCAGATAATTGGAGTTTATACGGATATGAGAGAGAAACCAATCCTCGGTTGTCAAAAGAAAAATCATTGGTATGTTTTACTGATGTCGTTACGCAATGTAATGCGACTCATAAAAGTGTACCCTTGATTTTGTCGGCAGCATCGGCCGATAATTTTGAAATAATATATAAGCAGAAAAGTATTATTACGGCTTTTAAGGAAGCAGGTTTCAAGACGGCATTTTTGTCAAATCAAGTGCCGAATAATACATTCACTGATTTTTTTTCAAGAGAAGCCGATGTCGTAAAGCTTTTGAGAGGTGATCCTTTAGCTATCAGCGATAATCCTTTGGATCATGATTTGTTACCTTTGTTAGATAATTTTATAGCAAAAAGTGGCAATAAGCAGTTTATCGTATTGCATACTTATGGGTCGCATTTTAATTATCGTGACCGTTATTCCGATAAATTCAAAGTATTTATCCCTGACAACAGTGTAAATCTTGAATATCGACATCGTGACTTGTTGATTAATTCTTATGATAACTCGATTTTGAGTACCGATGACTTTTTGGCATCAGTTATCGATAAGTTGAGAAATACCGGAGCTGTGACATGTATGTTTTATCTTCCCGATCATGGTGAAGATATTATGGATGATGATCGGCATCGTTTTCTTCATGCGTCTCCGTGTCCTACATATTATCAATTGCATATCCCTTTTTTAATTTGGTTCTCGGATGAATATAACAATCGTTACCCCGAAGCGATAAAAAATGCTGTTTCGCATCATTCGTCTCCTATAACTACAAGAGCTGCGTTTCATACAATGCTCGATTTAGGAGGCATTGCCACAGCTCATCTCGATTCGGTATTTTCGGTTGTGAATGCAGACTTCTCTCCTCGTAAAAGAAGTTATTTGAATGATCATAATCTTCCGGAATCACTTGATAATTGCGGACTTAAAGAAGAAGATAAAGCTATGTTTAGAAAAAAAGGAATGGCATTTCCTTAGTCTTGTTAAATAAAGTGCCGTTTAACAATGAGGGCATTTACTGTTTTGTTTCTTTAAAAAAATGCGATTAAGTATAGGAATAGTTGCCTTTTCAAAATTTTTAGCTTAAATTTGAATCATTGAAAAACAAAAGAAATTGCAGAGGATGGCTTACTCTTGTTGGAAAATCAATACGTTGACCATTTTATTCGTCATGTTGTTTTCTCTTTTTGTCATACCAGTTTATGCTCAATCGCAGAAAGAGGTATTTGATATATCGAAAGGTAGGTTGACGCAAACTTGGCCTTCGAAGGATATGCAAAAGTTGTTGCCTTCACTTTCTGTGGATTCGGGACAGTCTGTTGTGGATCATTTACTTGAGTATGCTTTTCAATTTAAGGGACGTCCGTATTGCAGAGGAAGTAAAGGTCCGTCGAGTTTTGATTGTTCAGGTTTTACGTATTATGTGTTTAAAAAAATCGCGTTAAAATTGAATGCGTCTTCGGCAGCTCAGTATTTGCAAGGAACATCTGTTGATAAAGAGGATATTCGGCGGGGAGATCTTGTGTTTTTTAAAGGGCGCAATAGCACTTCTTCACGAGTAGGGCATGTAGGTTTAGTATCAGAGGTTTTGCCCGGAGGGAAATTTAAATTTATACACGCTTCTTGTTCGAAAGGAATCTGTGAAGAATCTAGTGATGCTCTTTATTATGCCAAACGTTATGTAGGGGCGAGGAGAGTGATTGAAAGTGACCATTCTTCGGTTTTATTAAA
>NZ_CEWDCG010000180.1:0-6316 GCF_982436375.1 Coprobacter sp.
AATTAATTATGACTACAGAAGAAAGAAAATCATTCGACGACTTTAAGCGTGAATTATTGGAAAACCCAACATTTGGACTTAATTTTTTTGGAAACATGGACAAGGTTGAACTTGATAACGTTGGTGATCTGATAACACGAAACAGGCTGATGAGCGAGGCAAAAAATAAGTTCATTTGTCAACATTTGGGAATCCGCTATCGGAAAGAGGATTTCGACGTATCAGAGAAAGATTTGGCCGAGGAATGGGCGAAAGACCTACCTGATAGAAGTTAAACATTAAAAGATAAAATTATATGGACAGATCATTAGCTATTGGAGGTGTTTTGTATGAAATTATTTCCCCATCTGTGAGAAATGTAAGCCTTGCACAGGAATATTTGAAAGAATTGCCGGAGGAGAATAATCTCAAGGAAATATTTTCACAATTGGACAAAGAAAGACTCTGCAAAATCCTTTCTTGCTTTATAAAAGGTGATTTATCTTTAGTTGACAAATTAAAAGAAGACAGCAAGGAAATTCTTGTAGATATCCTTTCTATTGAATACGAAGATATATTGAGAGATATTGCACAATTATCCAATATTACAGAACAGATATCAAAATTAGCAGCTATTTCAAAATGAAAATAACATCTGATTTGTCTGGCATTGACAAGTTTGTTCAAGACGTAAGGGATGAACTAAAACAAAAGATGATTGATATTGCCCATGAAGGCGTACAACAAGCGAAAGACAAGGGGGAATATAAAAATCATACTTACAACCTCCGCAGTGCTCCGGGTGCTGCGGTTGTTTTGGACGGTAAAATAGAAGATATGTATGTTCCAGCCGAAACAGGACATAACGAGGCAAAAGTAAAAACGGAAAATCTTTTGCTTTACGGTAATAGACCCCAAAACGGTATTATGTTGGCTGATGGCATGGAATATGCGTCTTTTGTAGAATCAAAGGGTTTTGATGTAATATCAAAACCGGCAATTTCCATTAAAAACAATGCTGAAAAAGAATTTTCAAAATAAAACAAAAGAGTATGGCGGGATTAAAAATAAATATTGACTTTGACTTGAATAAGTTCAACAGGCTGGTTAAAAGGGTGAATGAACTCAAAGAAACTCTCAACGAACTTGGCAGAAGCCATCCTAATTTCAATAAGTTGTTAACAGAGCTTGAAAATACAAGTAACGAAATGAAGCGGATGAAATCGGAGTTGTTGAGTATTAATACCGCTTTGGCACATATCGATTTATCCCAAAAAGTGGTAGAAGATTCCAAGAAAATCAGAAAATCTACGGATGAAATAGGTGATTCATTCAGAGAATATGCAGATTCTATAAATGGAATCAAAGCTCAAATGAAAGAGCTTACTCAAGAATTTAACAGGATGAGTGAAGCGGAAAAAAACGGTGCATCAGGTCAAGCAAACATAAATAAATGGGCCGAATTGAATGCCCAATTGAAAATCACATCCGAAGGGGTGCGTGCTTTATCAAAAGAGTATGCAAACAATGCAATAATAAGTCAAGCCCAAGAGGGCAGTTTAAAATCGCTCCGTGCACAATTGTCAAACTTGAGATATGAATATGACAATATATCTCGTGACCTTCGTAATGGAACAACAGGGGCCGAACTGGTTGCACAAATAAAAAAAGTGAATGACGAGCTTAATGTAGCGGAACAAGCAACCGGCCGGTATCAGCGAAATGTCGGAAACTACGCCTCTGCTTGGAATGGGTTAAATGTGCAAGTTCAACAAGTAGCTCGTGAACTTCCATCCCTTGCGTATGGCTTAAATACGTTCATATCGGCCATTGGTAACAACTTGCCCATGCTGGCAGATGAAATACAACGAGCCAGAAAAGAATACAAATCTCTTATCGCCGAAAATAAAAAGGCTACACCTGTATGGAAACAACTTATTTCATCTATTTTTAATTGGCAAACGGGATTAGTGGCGGGAATAACGGTTTTAGCCTTATACAACAAGGAAATAATAGAATGGACGAAATCGTTATTTAACGCAAAGAAAACATTGTCTGAAACGTACAAGACCACAGAAGAGTTTAATAAAAGTGTAAGTGTAACGTCTGGAAATGTCATTGCCACATTAGAGCAGTTATCTGCTGGCTGGAAAAAGTTAGGCGGAGATATCAAAGCACAAGAAAAGTATATCCTTGACTATAAAGATGATTTTGATCGTTTAGGTGCCGCCGTTAATTCTGTAGAAGAGGCGGAAAATATTTTAATCAAAGGCAAAGCTGCGTTTATTGAAAGCATTATTGCTAAAGCAAAGTCTACATCTATAATGAAACTTGCATCCGAAGAATATGTGAAGTATCTCCAAAAGATGAGGGAAGCGGAGGCCATGCCTGAAGGACGTACACGTTCCTATTGGAATTATGCTGGTGCTGCTAATGGAGGGTTCCAAAAAGTTACTTTTTTCGAAAAGAATAAAGAGAAAATAGCAACAGAAGAAGAAGCGAAAAAATACCTTGATTCTTTTAATGCGATGATAGACGATGTTATCGAAGCTGAAAAGGATGGAACCGAAAAACTAAAGAATGCAGGGATAGAACTCACAAACTCATTGGTAGAGGGTTCTGTCGGAGCAATAAAGGCCGCCATTACTCAAAAGCAACAGGAATTAGAAAAAGTAGTTGATCCTAAAGAATACCAACGTATAGAGGATGAAATTAAAGTGATGCAGGCAAAGTTAGAAGCTATAACCGGGAAATCGACGAAAAAAGAAAATGCTGTTTTCGATCAGAAAAACCGGTTATTAGAAATAATATCTAAAAATGCTCTTGAGCGGATTGAAAAAGAAATAGAATTAGAGAATCAAGCAGCACAGGAGCGCATAAATGCTATGGATGAAGGATTTAATAAGGAACAAGCTCAAAGGGAATTTAATAATAAAAAAGAGCTTCAAGCCTTACAAAGGCAAAAAGAAGAATATATCCGATCTTATATCCAGACACAAAAGGAAATATTTGAAGCGAAAGAAGATTTGAAAGCCAAACAAAATCCGAATTATAAAAAACAGTCTTTCGATTCTTCCTCTATATCTGTCGATACGTCTATGTTCGATGTTGTTGAAATGTTGACAATAAAAAGACAAAGTGCTGACTTAGCTAAATACTATAAAGATTTATTGTCCACATATCAGGACTATACAACGAAGCGGTTAGAGATCCAGAAAAAGTTTAACAAAGATAGAAATGCATTAGAGAAAGCCGGAGCCTCACAGGAGCGAATAAACGAATTAGAGTACCAACGAAAAGAAACCTTAGATGCCATTGATTTGGAATTTGCGCAGCGTGAGGATTCATTTCAAGCATGGATGAATCATATTGCTAATCTAAGTTTGGAAAAGTTGCGGGAAATGCTGATGCTTGCAAAAGAAGAATTGCAACGCCAGGAACTGATAAATCCTAATGATCCACAATTAGCGGTAATTCGTGCACAGGTTACTACATTAGAAAATTCAATCAGAAATAAACAAAATAATTCGTCACCTGGAAAAAGAACTGTCAAGGAATGGCAAGATTTGTATAGCACTCTTCAAAAAGTAGATCAAGAATTTACAGAAATAGGGGACACTGTAGGTGGTACGATCGGAGAAATAATCAAAGCAGCAGGAAACATTACTTCTTCAACCTTGCAAATGGTTGATAGTATTGTTACTCTGGCCAGTTGGTCTACAATTGCCACTAAAAGAGCCGCCGAGGGTGCTACGGCCGCAATAATCAAAGTAGAGCAAGCCTCTGTTATCCTTACAGCCATATCCGCTGCACTTAAAATTGCAACGTCAATTGTCGGGCTGTTTAAAAGAACGGATTATATGGCCGAGTTTCGGAAAGAAATGGCGAAATTGAACCATGAACTTGAAATAACCAAATTAAACGCTCGTATCGGTTCGGACGAGCACAATACCATATTTGGTAATGATTTATGGAAGAATGCCAAAAATAATATTGATGCGGCGAGGGAAGCTCTTCAAAAATATAACGAGACTCTCAATGATATTGCAAATAGAAAGGTGTATGAAAATATTTCGCAAAAAATAGCAAAAGCATTCGACATAGACCTAAGTCAAACTTTTGATTCATTGGAGGATTCCATAGCAAACATGCAGATACAGATTCGGCATTCTACATGGTTCAGGGATGCCAAATATCAATCTTTGAAAGATGCCGTGCCGGAATTATTTAACGAAGATGGTTCCGTAAATATGGAGGCTTTGGAAAAGTTTATAGGGTCGGATACCTTCAAGAAATTAAGCGAAGAGAATCAGAATTATTTGCAAAAAATGTCTGACGATTGGAAGGTTTATCAAGATGCTGTTGAGGAGGTAAAAGATTATTTATCTGATATATTTGGCGATCTGGGCAATACCATGATGGACACGATTGTTGAGGCATTTGCTAATGGGACCGATGCGGCCAAGTCGTTTGTTGATTCTGTTTCCGGTATGTTGGAAACGTTGGCTAAACAGATGGTGTATTCCGTCACTTTAGGCCCTTTGATGGAAAAAACACAAGAGGAAATGTTGAAAGTTATGCAAAATACGGGATTGTCGGATAAGCAAAAGTTTGATCAATGGACCGATATTTTAAATAGCCTTGTATCGGATGCTATAAGTCAACAGGAATTAGCCAATAAGTTATTAGAACAGTATCAGCAATTGGCAGCAGATAAAGGCTTTGACATATTTTCCCACAAATATTCGCAATCCTCAACATTCGGAACTTCACTCGCTGCAGATCAAGATTCTGTTAATGAATTGAATGGACGATTTACGGCCTTGCAGATGGTCGGAGAAGAAATAAAAGAGGAGTCTGTAAAACAGACTTCTGTTCTTGAAGTGATAGCTGGGGTCCTGGCTGGTGGAAATAAATCAATTGATAATCTTCCAGATATTTCAGCAGAAGGAAGGGCTATTGCAATAGAAGGCTATGAATCCCGTATAAATGTCGTTTTTCCGAAAAATGAATTTGCCAATATTGTCAATGGAATAAATGATGTAAAATCAATCATTGACGAAATGCGAACAAAGCAGGTCGAGAGTTCTATGGACATCCAAAGTGTAGCAGAAGCGACGACGACTATTGCTAAGAACAATATTAAAATTGCCGCAAATACGGAAGAAATAAAACAAAGTGCTAAACATGTGTTTGGATAAAATGGTATAAAGGCGAGGAATATTATTTTCGTACCTGTACGGACGGTAGAAATATGTCAAGGTTCCGGCAAGGGTAAAACAACACTAAGGTTACCCTAAGGAATATGTACATAAGTCCAATTCCAGGTTGACGCTCCAAATGTGGATTATGATCGCACGGGCTTAACACGGGCGATTTCAGGCACTTTCTTTTCGCAAGCAATACGAGTATAGAAAAGATGGCGTTATTGGATATTAGGGGAGAAAAACGGACAAATCCGGGCTTTATTTATTCATTCTGTCGATATTATCCATAAATTACCTATATTTGCAATAACGTTTTTCATGGTATTAGTGTTTAGGTTATTCATTGGTGTTTATAAAGCCGTTTTACTAAAATCCCGTTACTGTCTTGATCTGGTAACGGGGTTTGTTATTTTTATTCGGTGGCAAAACTCGGTATTCGGTACTCCCCTATAAGGGAGAGTACGTACCGAATACCGAATTTTTTGTTTGGTAATTGGTTCGGTAATTCGGTACGTACCGAACCGAGTTTATTCAGGTTCATACCCTTCATAATAGTACGACTGATTGATACCTTTGAATATCACTTCCCGGTCATTTACACGGTCTGTCAATGCCTGACGCAATAAGGTACGTAATTCCAGGTCGTTTATTGGGCTTCTTTCCATCGCTTGTAAATACAGAACCTTATCGACGCTCTGCCAATCAATAACAACGGAAAGACGTTTTTTTAGGATCATATCAAGCCAAATGCGGGTAGATCGTCCGTTACCTTCCATAAACGGGTGTGCAACGTTCATTTCAACGTATTTCGCTATAATTTCGTCAAATGTCGTTTCTGGCATGTTCTCTATCACTGGCAATATGGCATCAAGGTATAAACAGTTGGCAAAGCGGAAATTCCCCTTTGATATGTTAAGTTTACGTACTTTTCCGGCAAAGTCATACAAGCCGTCGAAAAGATACCGGTGTATGTCACATAAGCCCTTCACCGTCCCCACCTCGATACGGTCTATATCGCCGGTATCAAATAAAGCGTGAGCTTTTACAAGGCTTAATCTGTCTATTTCTTTCGTATTCATATTCATTCTACTTTGATGTTAATCTCATCAATCTTTACCTTTCAAATAATC
>NZ_CEWDCG010000181.1:0-6288 GCF_982436375.1 Coprobacter sp.
CCGGTGTGGCCAACCGCAACATGATTTCTCCGAATGTGACTACTTTTTTGCTCATATAGCTTTCAAATAGATATGATTAATTAAAAATTAAAGAATTTTTTTGCATTATAATAGCTGATATCTTCTATCATCTGATTTACCCGATCTATCTCTGAAACAGGAATCTCTCCGTTTTCGACATCTTTACCCACCAAATTACATAAAGTACGACGGAAATATTCATGACGAGGATAAGAAAGGAAACTACGTGAATCGGTAAGCATACCTACAAAACGGCTCAACAATCCTAACAAAGAAAGAGCATTCATTTGCTTTTCCATACCATCTTTTTGATCAAGGAACCACCATCCGGAGCCGAACTGTATCTTTCCCGGAATAGTACCATCCTGAAAATTTCCCAGCATGGTAGCTATCACCTCATTAGCACATGGATTTAAATTATATAAAATCGTCTTTGTCAGTTTTCCCTTAGTATTTAAACGATCCAAAAATTTGGACATTGCTTTAGCTGTCGTAAATTCTCCGATAGAATCAAAACCGGTGTCAGGACCTAATAACTTAAACATTTTTGTATTATTATTTCGAATAGCCCCGTAATGAAATTGCTGAGTCCACCCCTTTTCATAATCCATTTCACCAAATTCAACCAACATTGCCGATTTGAATTTCAGAATCTCCTCGCGAGTCAGTTCTTTTCCTCCGTAAACCTTATTGAAAATAGCCTTGATTTCTGCATCAGTATAGTCTTCAGCATAAAATTCTTCTATACCATGATCCGAAAGTTTACAACCTTGTTGCGCAAAAAAGTCATGGCGCTTACGCAATGCGGCAATCATATCGTCAAAAGTAGAAATTACAATACCGCTTACTTCAGATAATTTCTCTATATAAGCACGAAAATCTGCAGGAATCTCTACCGCCATAGCTTTATCTGGACGCCAAGTCGGAAGCATTTTAATCTCAAAGCCACTTTCACGAGTTTTAATATGATATTCAAGTGAATCTACAGGGTCATCAGTTGTACATACAACCTCAACACGATAACGGCGCATCATCCCTCGAGCAGAATATTCGGGCAAAGCTAATTTAGCATTACATTCGTCATAAATTTCACGGGCAGTTTTAGGATTCAGCACTTTATCGATACCAAACGCAGTTTTCAATTCTAAATGAGTCCAATGATAAAGAGGATTACGCATTGTATAAGGAACTGTTTCTGCCCATTTCTCAAATTTCTCCCAATCAGAAGTATCTTTTCCCGTACAATAGCGTTCTTCTACCCCATTGGTACGCATAGCACGCCATTTATAATGATCTCCACCCAACCAAATTTCGGTTAACGATTTGAACTTATGATCATCTGCAACCATTTGCGGAATCAAGTGGCAATGATAATCGATAATCGGCATTTTTGCCGCATGTTCATGATACAATTTCTGTGCAGTTTCCGTTTGCAACAAGAAATTTTCATCCATAAAGTTTTTCATAATAGAGTATTTTAAATGATGTATAAATGCAAAAAACGACATAGCAAATTGAAAACACAGCCCTATCAAATAAATTCCGTGTTCGGGCACGAAATTACGATTTTTTTTTGAAACACAAAAATATTCTGTATATTTGCAGATGAAATTACAAATTATAAACCGTGTGCACGCACGAATAACAATATATAAGTAATATGAAAAGCTTGCCGGATAAAATACGAATCAAAGATATTGCCCGTTTAGCCAATGTATCTACCGGGACAGTCGATCGCGTATTGCATAACCGAGGTGAGGTTTCGGCTAAAAGCCGCGAAAAAGTTGAAAAAGTTCTCAAAGAGATAAATTATCAACCCAACATTTATGCTTCAGCTCTCGCTTCAAAAAAAAGATACACATTTGTTACATTATTACCGGAATCTAACGAGGGAGAATATTGGAGCGATATAAAAAAAGGAGTAGATCAAGCAGCACATGAGTTTCTGGACTTAAATATCTCTGTAGAACAGATATTTTTCAATCAATATGACAGCACATCGTTCGAAAAAGCAATAGAAACAGTCCTAAAGCTGACTCCGGATGCTGTTTTACTTGCCCCGATATTTAAAGAGCAGTCCATTTCATTAGCAAAACAATTAGAGATTCAAGAAATTCCATACGTTCTTATCGATTCGGATATGGAAGAAATACATTCTCTTGCCTATTTCGGAATGGATTCTTTACAAAGCGGTTATCTTGCTGCCAAATTATTATTAAGCGATGCTTCTCCAAACTCGGAAATTGCGATCTTTCAAGTTTACAGATCCGGGAATAAAGGTTCTAACCAAACAGAACTACGAATAAATGGATTCAAACGGTATATAGAAGAACATCTTCCTACAGCCAAGTTGTTTTCTATTAAAATATATGCTCAAGATCATACCCGCAATCTAAAAATTATAAAAGATTTTTTCAAACAGCATCCCCATATACGAGAAGCGATAACATTCAACTCAAAAGTATATCTGATTACGGAATATCTGGAGAAAATGAATATCTCAGGTATAAAATTTATAGGATATGACCTACTACAAAAAAATGTCAAAGCCCTGAAATCGGGGAAAGTCAATTATCTGTTAGCCCAACGTCCCGAAATCCAAAGTTATAGAGGGATGAAAGCCTTATGTGAATATAAAATATTCAAAAATGAAATAAAACGAAAAAATTTCATGCCGATAGATATTCTGACAAGTGAAAATATCGACTTCTACCTTGATTTTCAATCAATATAAATTAATTAATATCAACCTAATAATTTTATCTTATGAAACAGCTCAACAGAACCAACGTCCAAGCGAACAAGTATCCTGAACGAATCATCCAATTCGGTGAAGGCAATTTTTTACGGGCTTTTGTCGATTGGATCATTTACAACATGAATCAAAAGGCTGAATTCAATAGCAGCGTTGTTATCGTTCAACCTCTCGAAAACGGCATGGTCAATATGCTTAATGAACAGGATGGTTTATATCATGTTAATTTACAGGGGTTACAGAACGGTAAAGAAGTGGACAGCATCCAGTTGATCGATGTGGTGAGCCGGGGATTGAATCCTTATGCGCAATATGATGAGTTTTTGAAATTGGCCGAAAATCCTGAGATGCGTTTCGTCATTTCCAATACTACCGAGGCCGGAATCGCTTTTGATCCTTCTTGTAAACTGGAGGATACGCCGGCTAAATCTTATCCGGGAAAATTGACGCAACTTCTGTTCCATCGTTTCAAAGTGTTTAATGGTGCAATGGATAAGGGGTTGATTATTTTTCCGTGCGAACTGATTTTCGATAACGGAAAGGTGTTGAAAAAGTGTATCGATCAATATATCGAGTTATGGAATCTCGGGGAGGATTTTAAACATTGGTTCGATACCGCCTGCGGCGTTTACTGTACGCTTGTGGATCGTATTGTTCCGGGTTATCCGCGCGATACAATCGGTCAAATTCTCGACCGGATCGGGCTGGATGATAAGTTGGTTGTTAAAGGTGAGATTTTTCATTTATGGGTTATCGAAGCACCGGAAACGGTAGAGAGAGAATTTCCGGCAGACAAAGCTGGTTTGAATGTATTATTTGTTCCGAGCGAAAAACCTTATCATGATCGGAAAGTTACTTTGCTGAACGGACCTCATACGGTTTTGTCTCCAGTGGGATATTTGGCGGGATTGAATACAGTGAAAGAATGTTGTGATGATCCGGTCATCGGACAGTTTGTAAAGAAAGTGATGTATGATGAGTTACTTGAAACTCTTGATCTTCCGAAGGAGGAGTTGATTCAATTTGCCGATGCTGTTATGGAACGGTTTCGTAATCCTTTTGTCAAACATTTCGTAACCAGCATCATGCTTAATTCTTTTCCGAAGTTTAAAACTCGGGATTTGCCGGGATTGAAAATTTTCCTGGAACGAAAAGGGGAATTGCCTTCGGGTCTGGTTTTAGGCTTAGCCGGTATTGTTACCTATTACAAAGGCGGAAAACGGGGGAATGACGAGATCGTACTTAAAGATGACCAAGAGATTATAGACTTATTGAAAAATCTTTGGACTGACGGATGTCCTATGGAGGTAGCTAAGGGGGTGTTAGGTGCTGAATTTATTTGGGGGGAGGATTTAAATCTGATTCCGGGATTGACCGAAAAGTTGTCCGAATATCTCCAAATGATTCAAGATAAGGGCATGAATGAAACTGTTAAATCTATTCTTTAAATATGGGATTGAAGTTTTTAAAAATAAATCCGGCTGATAATGTTGCTGTTGCCATAGATCCCTTGAAGAAGGGTGATTGTATCACGGTAGATGGAAAGGATATTTTCCTGCAAGAAGATATTCCGGCTGGTCATAAAGTAGCACTTAAAGATTTTGCCGAAAACGAGGATATTATTAAATACGGATATGCTATCGGTCATGCTCGTTTTGCCATTATTAAAGGAGCCTGGGTCAATGAAAGGAATATCAAAACGAATCTGGAGGGGTTGCTGGAATATTCATATTCTCCCAATTTGGCAGAACTGAATATTCCGAACAGGAATCTTTCTTTTATGGGGTATCGTCGTAAAACCGGTGAGGTCGGTATCCGGAATGAAATATGGGTGATTCCTACGGTCGGATGTGTCAACGGGATTGTTAACCGATTGGCTGATTCTCTCCGCCGGGAGACCGGGGAGGTAAATGTAGATGCAATAGTTGCCTTTCCTCATAATTATGGATGTTCTCAACTGGGAAATGATCATGAGAATACACGCAAAATATTACGAGATATGGTACTGCACCCGAATACCGGCGCAGTACTGGTCGTCGGGTTGGGCTGTGAGAATAATCAATTAAGTGCTTTTAAGGATTTGTTGGGGGAGTATGATGCCGAGCGCATTCGCTTTATGGAGTGTCAGAAGGTTGATGATGAATATGAGGAAGGCATGAACATCTTGAGACAATTATACGATATCGCTTCTCAGGATGCAAGAGTGGAAGTTCCTTTAAGCGAACTGAAAGTTGGGTTGAAGTGCGGCGGATCGGACGGATTTTCCGGTATTACGGCGAATCCTCTTTTGGGGGTATTTTCTGATTTTCTGGTTGCTCAGGGAGGTACATCTGTTCTTACCGAAGTGCCTGAGATGTTCGGCGCTGAAACGATTTTAATGAACCGTTGCGAGACGCCTGAGTTATTCGATAAAACGGTACATCTTATCAATGATTTTAAGGACTATTTTTTGGCTAATAATCAACCTGTTTATGAGAACCCGTCACCGGGAAACAAGGCGGGAGGCATATCTACTCTTGAGGAAAAGTCGCTGGGGTGTACTCAGAAATGCGGAAAATCGGCGGTAAAGGATGTTTTGATGTATGGAGAGCGTATTCATTCCAAGGGGCTGAATCTTTTAAGTGCTCCGGGGAATGATTTGGTGGCTGCTACGGCTTTAGCTTCTGCAGGCTGCCAGTTGGTGCTTTTTACTACGGGAAGAGGAACGCCTTTCGGTTCTTTTGTCCCGACTATGAAAATCTCAACTAATAGTAAGTTGGCTGTAAACAAACCGAAATGGATCGATTTTAACGCCGGATCGCTTGTTGAAAACGATCTTATGGATGATATTGCCGAACGATTTATTCGTTTTGTTATCGATGTCGCAAGCGGTAGGCGTGTAAACAATGAATTGAACGGATTCCGGGAAATCGCTATTTTCAAGTCCGGGGTGACTTTATAATTTGAAATGTTCCCCGGGAATTAAATACAATATTTCCGGGGAACATTTCTAATTATTTTTTCTCTGTCAAGTTCTTCTTTTCTCTTACAGCCCGTATAATTTTCTGATAAAAAAATACAAATCAGACATTTATTTTTATTTCAAAAAAACGATAGTTTATAACTTTCACATTTTAGGCAATATTGCTACTTCTCTCCAATTATGCTTTTTCAAATCTACACAACCATTTTTTTTGAAAGTTATACCCTCTTTTTCAAGTAAATTCCGTTGTTCTTCCCAGCCGGGAACTAGCCGTCCCTGACTGTTTATTACCCGATGACAAAATGGATGCAATTCTTTCGGAGCTCGAGACATCGCCTGCCCCACCATACGAGAACACTGAGGCTTTCCCAATAGTCGGGCTACCTGACCATATGTCACAACACTTCCCCGAGGTATTTCCTTTATAATATCATAAACACCGATAATAAATTCATTTTTATTCATCTTCGAATTCGATAGACATTATTTTAAAGACAAAAATAATATCAGAATTTTTATGAAGAAGAACTTTGTAAGGCAAAAATAAAAT
>NZ_CEWDCG010000182.1:0-6235 GCF_982436375.1 Coprobacter sp.
GGCTTATCAAGATATGATAAAAAATAATACTGCAGTTTTTGCTTGCAAATAAACTTAATAATATAACATACCAAATAGCGGAAGGCGGTTTTAAGTTTTAAAACCGCCTTCCGCTATTTGGTATATCTTTGATATAGAAACTTAACGTACAAATAACATTTCCCTATATTTAGGCAAAGGCCACATCTGATTATCGACCATCAATTCAAGCTTATCGATATGATACCGTATCTCATCTAACATCGGAGCAACAGTGTCATGGTATGCAATAGCTTTTGCCCTTTCCCCTTCGATTTTATTTGCCAACTTACGAGCATTCACCATAGTAGCTACCATTTCTTGTATAGAAAGTGTATGGCGGGCTATTTTACGAATTATTTCCATATCTTTAGAAGACATCGCAGCAGCTTCTTCAGGCGGAAATACTTCCTTAATTTTACAAACCGTATCTAATAATAAAGCTTGATACCTCGTTGCAACAGGCAAAATATGATTCAAAGCCAAGTCTCCCATTACCCGAGCTTCGATCTGTATTTTTTTAGTGTACATTTCCCATTTTACTTCATTGCGAGCAGCCAACTCTACAGCATTCATCACCCCTACTGCCGAAAACATCTCGACAGAAGCAGGTTTTATATAAGCATCAAAAATAACAGGAGTACTGGTCTCACAATCCAATCCACGAGCAGCAGCTTCCGCCTTCCATTCATCGCTATATCCGTTACCGTCAAAACGAATAGGCTTACTTTCCTTTATATATTTTTTCAATACTCGAATAATCGCCTTCTCTTTACTTTCCCCTACCTGAATTTTCTTATCAACCTCTTCTTTAAAGAGACGAAGTTGATGGGCAACTGCAGAATTAAGAACGATCATAGCCGCCGCACAATTGGCAGACGAACCGACTGCTCTGAATTCAAAACGATTTCCGGTAAAAGCAAATGGGGATGTTCTGTTTCTATCCGTATTATCCATAAGCAATTCGGGAATCTGAGATATATTGAGTTTCACCCCTGTTTTATCACACAACTCTATTACCGCATCATCCGAACTGTTTTCTAAAGCATCAAGAACATCTGACATCTGCGATCCCAGAAAAATAGAAATTATTGCAGGGGGTGCTTCGTTCGCCCCTAAACGATGTGCATTAGTAGCTGAAGATATACTGGCTTTCAGCAAAGCATTATGTTTATAAACAGCCATGATTACATTTACAAGAAATGTAACGAACTGCAGGTTTCCTTCGGGTGTTTTTGCAGGAGCCAACAACGGTATTCCGGTATCCGTTCCTAAAGACCAGTTATTATGCTTACCCGACCCGTTTACGCCTTTAAATGGCTTTTCGTGCAGTAACACACGGAATCCGTGACGACGGGCAACACGGCGCATAAGTTCCATAATGACCTGATTATGGTCATTCGCCAAATTACATTCTTCATATATGGGAGCTAACTCGAATTGATTAGGAGCGACCTCATTATGACGAGTTTTCACCGGAATGCCTAATTTCAAACTTTCAATTTCCAATTCTTGCATAAAAGCCGATACACGAGTAGGAATAGCACCAAAATAATGATCTTCAAGCTGCTGATTCTTAGAGCTTTCATGTCCCATAAGCGTTCGTCCTGTCAGCAACAAATCCGGACGGGCAGCATATAATCCCTCATCAACCAAAAAATATTCTTGTTCCCAACCCAAATAAGAATAAACTTTTTTTACTCGCGAATCAAAATAATGACATACCTCCAACGCTGCAGAAGTAACGGCATCAATCGATTTCAACAAAGGAGCTTTGTAATCGAGAGACTCTCCTGTATAAGAAATAAAAATAGTAGGAATACATAACGTATCTCCCACTATGAATGCAGGAGAAGAAGGATCCCATGCACTATATCCGCGGGCCTCGAACGTATTTCGTATTCCACCGTTCGGAAAACTCGAAGCATCTCCTTCTTGCTGAATCAACAGCTTTCCCGAAAACTCCTCGACCATTCCGCCCTTACCGTCGTGTTCTACAAAAGCATCATGTTTTTCTGCCGTACCGTCGGTCAAAGGATGAAACCAATGAGTATAATGCGTCACGCCCATTTCTATTGCCCATTTTTTCATTCCCGCAGCAACAGGATCGGCAATCTCCCGGTTTAAAGGTTTTCCATTATCGATCGCATCGACCAATGCATCGTATGTTTTCCGAGGCAAATATCGAAACATCTTTTCACGATTAAATACATACTTGGCAAAATACTCGGACGGACGTTCTTCCGGGCGTTCCACAGGAACTGCTTTCTTCTTAAAAGCTTCCTCTACAACTCTGAAACGTAAGGATGACATAGAATTTTCTTTTTATTTTTTAGAATAGCTATACAAAGGTAGAAAAAAAACAGAAAGCCCGCTATCATACAAATATATTATACAATAACGGGACTGTTTTATTTTACTGAATAAACTCAATCATCACAATAAATAAATATGGTGCTTAGCACATTCGGTAATTTGATCTTCAGGCCAAATACTTGCCTGCACTTCCCCGATATGCGCTTTTTGCAACAAAAACATGCAAAGACGCGATTGCCCGATTCCTCCACCGATGGAAAGCGGCAGTTCTCCTGATAATAAAGCTTTATGAAAATCTAACTTTTCCCGTTCGGGACAACCGCAAGTTTCCAACTGCCGTCGCAAAGCTATACGATCGACACGAATACCCATAGAGGAAAGTTCGAATGGACATTCTAAAATGGAGTTCCATAAAATAATATCTCCATTCAATCCGTTATATCCATCCGAATTCATAGATATCCAATCATCATAGTCCGGAGCACGCCCGTCATGAGGTTCTCCGTTAGAGAGTTTTCCCCCTATTCCGATAATAAATATCGCACCATATTTCCGTGCAGCTTTCGCTTCTCTATCTTTCGGTGACAGAGTCGGATACATTTGTAAAAGCTCTTCGGCATGAATAAAAGTAATTTTGTCCGGCAATATAGGAGTAATATGGGGAAAGTCGGCATATACCTGACTTTCCAGTTCTTTTACAATATTATATATTTTACGAACGACATCCTTCAGATAATCCAAATTCCGGTCTTGTTCGGTAATCGTCTGTTCCCAGTCCCACTGATCTACATATAAAGAATGTAAATTGTCCAGATCTTCATCCGAACGGATCGCATTCATATCCGTATAAAGTCCATATCCCGGAGCGATTCCGTAAGCCCCCAACTTTAATCGTTTCCATTTAGCAAGGGAATGCACGACCTCCGCCCTTCTATCTCCCATACATTTAATCGGAAAAGTAACAGCTCTCTCATGTCCGTTAAGATCATCATTGATACCTGTTCCGGCTAATACAAACAAAGGTGCTGTTACTCGACGGAGGTTCAACGATTTAGACAATTTTTCCTGAAAACTGACCTTCAATGTCTTTATTGCCTGTTCGGTAGTCTCGGGAAGTAATTTCAATTTATACTGTTTCGGAATAATCAATGCCATTTTTACCTTGTATTTTTCAATATTATTTTAGTGATATACAATTTATTAACCATACCAGCCAAACAAAAACGACTTACTCATCTCATTTTTATAAAGCCATATAGGTATTTTGCAGGGACAAATATAACACTTTTGTATAGAACAACATAAAAAATATAATCTTTTTGCTACTATATTTTTTAAATCAATAACATTTAGATCCACTTATCCATATCGATAAGCAATAAAATTTCTAAAATATTCGATCAGATAGTTCTTTTTGAGTATGTTTGCACCAAGAACAAAATATGATCAACAATTTTATCGCAATAGATTTTGAAACTGCCAACAAATACAGAAGCAGTGCTTGTTCTATGGGATTAGTAATCGTTAATAACGGACTAATAACAAGAGAATGGGAAACTCTTATAAAACCTCAGCCTTTTTTCTTTTCACACTGGAGTACGGCCATACATGGAATTACCCCCGATAAGGTAATGGATGCTCCGACGTTTGAAGAAGTCTGGAGTCGGATCGATTCGTGGTTTGTCAAATGCGACGCGATTGTCGCACATAATGCACCTTTTGACATGAGCGTTCTGCATGCTTGTCTCGAAAAGGCTCAAATCGCCAGTCATCTTCCAGAAAGTATCTGTACTTATCGATTAGCCCGCAAAAAACTGCCATTTCTCAGAAATCATAAACTCAACACTGTCAGTGAATATTTTCAAATTCCTCTTAACCACCATGATGCATTGAGTGACGCCCGGGCAGCTGCAAAGTTGATGCTTCGTCTCTCCGAAATTTAAACAGGCTTTAAATTTCCAACAACACATTAATCAAAATTACGAAAATCAGGATAAAGTAAATATCGCTTTCTCATCTGCCGGTATTCTTTCAATTCATCAGCCCAGCGCCCTTTTATTTGACTCTCATTTTTTCCGGCAATTATGTCCATTCTGACCTGCGTATTTCCCATCAACATATCAAAAAAACGAGGTCTGGTAAAAAAGGATTTTCCTTGATCTGCAATCCGGTAAAAATCAAGGATATATTTCAATGACAATCCTCCACTCACTTCAATCTCCCGTAAATCGATTCCGAAACAAGTCTTATCTTTCTGTAATGGATTCTTATCAAAGCCGGGAAGCGCACGAGGTGTGAAACTAAATGTTCCGAATTTCTTATCCGGATAGCCCAATACTTGAAAAGGGTAACGAGTACCCCGCCCTACACTAATATCTGTCGCCTCAAAAAAACATAATGACGGATACAATGTGATAGATCGACTATTCGGCAAGTTAGGAGACGGTTTCACAGGAAGAATATAAGAATCTCCATGTTGCCAACCTTTTACAGGGATTACCGTAAGTTTTAAGGAATGAGTATCCCCCCAATTTTCACCCCGAATCATTCCGGCCAATTCCCCGATTGTCAAACCGTGTAGAACCGGAAGCGGCAACATTCCAACAAATGAACGCAAAGAGTCTTGCATGATCGGTCCGTCAATATAATCGTTCGGATTAGGACGATCCAACACGACCATCTCCACTCCGGCTTCAACACAAGACTGCATTACATAATACATAGTACTTATATAAGTGTAAAAACGTGCACCGACATCTTGAATATCGAATACTATAACATCTATTCCAGACAGCTGTTCTCTTGCCGGCTTTTTATTTTTCCCATAAAGGGATATAATGGGCAAACCCGACTGCTTGTCACGACCGTTCATGACAACTTCTCCGGCATCTGCATTTCCGCGAAAGCCGTGTTCCGGTGCAAAAACAGAGACGACATGAACTCCCCGACTCAATAATGTATCCAAAAGGTGTGTTTGCTTATCCCCCACCAAAGAAGTATGATTAACGACTAATCCGACCCGTTTGAATTTTAACAAAGAAACAATTTTATCAATCTGATCCGCCCCGTTCAATAAAGGAACAGCCTGAATTATACCTAAAGATAAAACCCAAAATATCAATAGAAATGTATGACGTTTCATTTTTTTATTTTTGTCTGTAAAGATACAGAAATACGTTTTCTAATATACATTTTCTAAACAGAATTACCGCGCATTTATCCTAAAAATCTTATTTTTGTAACTAAAGTTAATCATTTATAGCTATCCTATCATGAAACATGTACTCTTTTTGATTATAGTGCTTTCTTGTAATTGTATTTTACTATCTGGACAAAACAACGTTCCGAAAAATCCGTTCGTACCACGAACACAGCCGGCACGAATCATTACAAACAAAAAGGATACAGTACAAAATACTTTATGCGGGAAGTCCGGAAGTCTAAGGAAAACAGATTTTGCCCATGCCATAGACATGTTAGGTTTTGAAAAAAGGCTGAATGACCGTACCGAAACATTCATGCTACAAAACAATACCGAAAATCTGGTTACCCGAGTAAAACTAAAAATCACATATAGAGCTCCCAACGGAAAAATGATTGATTACCGGGAAGTAATGGTCGATGGAGAATTACTGCCCCATACAACTCGGCAATTTGAAATAGAAAGTTTCGACAAGGGCAAACGATATTATTTTCATAAAAGTACCGGAGGAAACAAAAAATTAGAGGGCTACCCTTTCCATATACAATTCTCTCTACTGCGATACGATATTGCTATTACCCAATAAAATTTGAGCTTATATCGTTTTTTTAACTGCCAATACCGCCGCAAATTCTTTTTGTGGCATGTTCTTTGCAGTAGTACTAATAGTATTTTGAATTGATATTTAAACAGTTCAAA
>NZ_CEWDCG010000183.1:0-6185 GCF_982436375.1 Coprobacter sp.
TAATTTCATTAATGCGCTTGATCCCACAGGAATGGACATTTGGGAAATTAACAATGAAGGGAGAATAATAAACCGCATTAAAGATCGAACACAAGATGCTTTTTTTATGGTAGCATTAAATGAAAACGGAGAATACCAAAGGACTTTCACTATCGATAAAGAAGGAAATAAACAGTACAATAATATTATCTTCAACTATGGAACTATCGAATCACAAAACTCAATATCTTATTATAATCAGAAACAAAATAAGAAAGATACTTATGATGAATATAAAATAAGAGGAGATACAAATGGAAAATCTTTATTCGAATTTTTAAGCTTCAATGTTACTGGAAGTTCTTCACAAGTTGAGATAGGGCTTGCTCAAACTGGGATACCAGGAGATAAAGGACTTAATTTCATTACAACAGGACATATAAAAGGGAAAGAACCTGGAGGATCATATCTAATGTCTGGGCGCTTATATTACAATTACACAATTAGGTCGATAATACATAGTCATCCTATATCAAAATATGCAAGTCCAAATGATATAGGTTTTAAAGACGAAGTTAATAGAGTTTTACAACAATATCAATTACCTATTCCTCAATACCAAATATTTCATGTGCCTAGCAAACGATATATTAATTTTTAAATTATGAAACTAAAACGCTTTATTGAGTTATTCATTCTTTTCTTTTTTTTCGGAATAGTAACCTGTCAATCTCAAGCTTCTATTCCTAAAGTTGAAAAAAATTATAAAAATGTACCGGAACTGATTATTAAAGACAGTCTGTTTCTATGTGGTATAGATTCTTTGATATTCAAATCTTTTTGTCCAGAAATCAAAAGGAAAGTCTTCAAAACCTTTAATATTATCAGCCAAAAAAGAGATGAATATTTTTCTTTAATTTTTAGTTTGTGTCCCCAATTCGAATACTACGAAAGAGTAGCTTTAAAAGGATATTTCAAATACAAGGACTATATTTTTATATGGTATGGAGATATTCCTCAATATTTGGGAGATGTTTCTAACAAAGAAAAGAAAATCCCATATGTCTCCCAACCATCTTATATGAAAACTGAAACAACAGAATTTTATTTTAATTACACATTCAAAAAATTGTCATTGACAGGTCTCTGCTGTATGCAACATTACATTAGAAAGTAATACCATAAGAAAATATGAACGAGAAGATATATTATAACGAAGATCTTCCGGAGGGTGTCGAGCCTCTTTATAACGGGAATATCGCCGATGTCTATTATTCGGCTCACGACAGCGCGCACTTCAGATTGTCTTATGACGGGCTGAACAGGCTTACCGCTTCTCAACAATATACTCGAGACGGGGTTAAAACCGCTGCGGCCGAGGCTTTTACTTACGATAAAATGGGGAATATCACTGCTATCGAATTGCCATCTTCTCAAAATGCGCAATATTTCGGATACCAACTCGGAATAAGAGATCTTTTAATAGCTCCTTTTTCTATTCTCGACAGATATACCAGAAGTATTCCTACTTTATATAAACGTTTAACTAAATAGTTATGAAAAAGATTATTTATATCCTATCGCTTATCGCTATCGGTTCGATATATTCCTGCTCTGAAAAAAAACAGAAATATAACAACGAACCCAGCAACTTCTTTTTTAAAGTTCCGGGAACAGATATCGGAATAACCACCTCTAAAGTACCAGGTGCTCAATTTTATGTCGTATTTGCAAAAGATAGCGTTCTACCTTCAGATACCGTTGACTATATAAAGTATGAAACCAATCAATCAACTATTTTGAATTTCGTATTTGACCCCCGTAACAAAAAAGCCATTTACATATTAGCTTCTGATGATATTACAGAAATTAATATTCTTAATGACAGTCTGGAAATACTACGAGAGGCTGAATTCGACTCTCTTTTTTTTGAACCTCGCTTTAGAACAGAACCTCCAATTCTAAAATATCCATATATCCAAGTAAATATATATCCGAGTCATTATACAATATCAATGACTAAATACGAACCTGTTAATAATTATATAAAAGAAGGTGACATTTATGGTGGTTGGTAAATCTTCTCATACAAGAAATTTTTGACCGAATTTTATATTAAAAAGCGACATCCACAAGTCATTCTTTCATCAAGAAAAAATACTCTAATAAAGCATTAGTCATCAACTAATTAAATCCTCATAAATAACTCTTATAAAAATTTTCACCAAATCTATTTTCTTGCTTCGAATAAGCTTCGTAACTTTATCCCCATACAAAGTAACAGTCATTATATTTATCATGCATCCATTTATACATTTACACGTCCATTCTCAATATTCTATTCTTGACGGACAAGCGAGTATACAGGCTTTGGTCGATAAAGCTATGCGTGACGGCATGCGGGGTATTGCCATTACCGATCACGGCAATATGTTCGGTATCAAAGAATTTTATAATTACGTAAATAAAAAAAATGGAGGTGTCAAAAGCGAGATAAAAGACCTGAAAAAAAGAATATCGGACATCGAAAACGGAAAAATAGAATGTGAAGACCGGGATGCCGAACTCTCACGCTGTAAGGCTGAGTTGGAAGAGAAAGAAAAAAAACTCTTCAAACCGATTATCGGTTGCGAAATGTATGTGGCAAGAAACCGCTTACAAGACAAAAACGGTAAACCCGATCAAAGCGGATACCACTTGATCGTTCTTGCAAAAAATCTGAAAGGGTACAAAAACCTGATTAAATTGGTATCAAAAGCTTGGACCGAGGGTTTCTATATGCGTCCAAGAACCGACCGTGTCGAACTGGAAAAATATCATGAAGGGCTGATCGTCGCATCTGCCTGTTTGGGTGGTGAAGTCCCGAAAAAAATAAACAAAGGTTTGCTCGACGAGGCAGAAGAAGCGGTACGATGGTACAAAAACCTGTTCGGTGAAGATTACTATCTGGAATTACAACGGCACAAAGCTACCGTGCCGAATGCCAATCACGAAGCATATCCTTTACAGGTGCAAGCTAATGCCAAAATTCTGGAATATGCAAAAAAATATAATATCAAAGTAATCTGTACCAATGACGTGCATTTTGTTGATGAAGAACATGCAGAGGCTCACGACCGGCTGATCTGCCTGAGTACGGGAAAAGACCTTGATGACCCCAACCGCATGTATTATTCGAAACAGGAGTGGATGAAAACAACCGAAGAGATGAACGCTCTCTTCGCCGATGTTCCCGAAGCTCTTATCAACACCAATGAAATACTGGATAAGGTGGAGTTCTATTCGATCGATCATGCTCCTATCATGCCGACATTCGCTATTCCTGAAGAATTCGGGACAGAAGAAGAGTATCGGAAAAAGTTCACGGAAAAAGATCTGTTCGATGAATTTACTCAGGATGAAAACGGGAATGTCGTTATGGACCAGGTCGCTGCGGAAGCTAAAATAAATACTTTAGGAGGATATGACAAACTATACCGTATCAAACTGGAAGCAGACTATTTAAAGAAATTAGCTTTCGACGGGGCAAAAACTCGTTATGGAGATCCATTAAGCCCGGATGTAAAGGAACGGCTGATCTTCGAGCTCCATATTATGAAAACAATGGGTTTCCCGGGATACTTCTTGATCGTGCAGGACTTTATCGCCGCAGCACGCAACATGGGGGTATCGGTAGGTCCGGGGCGAGGATCGGCTGCCGGATCGGCAGTTGCCTACTGTCTCGGGATTACCCAGATAGACCCGATACAATATGACTTGCTGTTCGAGCGTTTTTTGAATCCCGACCGTATTTCTTTACCGGATATAGACATCGACTTCGACGACGACGGACGAGGAGAAGTACTTCGTTGGGTAACCGACAAATACGGGCACGAAAAGGTAGCTCATATTATTACCTACGGTACTATGGCAACCAAAATGGCTATCAAAGATGTTGCCAGAGTAGAGAAATTGCCTCTTTCCGAATCAGACCGTCTCACAAAACTGATTCCCGACAGATTGCCTGAAATAGACGGTAAATCTCCTAAAATCAATCTAAAAAATTGTATTGCCGCAGTTCCCGAATTGCAACAAGCCTGCGAATCGGAAAATATGTTGATACGCGACACGATGAAATACGCTCGTATGCTTGAGGGAAACGTTCGGGGTACGGGTGTCCATGCTTGCGGGACGATTATTTGTCGAGATGATATTACCGATTGGGTTCCGGTAAGTACTGCCGATGATAAAGAGACCGGTGAAAAAATGCTGGTCACTCAATATGAAGGTTCGGTAATCGAAGATACGGGATTGATAAAAATGGACTTCCTGGGATTGAAAACACTATCGATTATCAAAGAAGCCGTAGCGAATATAAAATCTCACCGAGGCATCGATATCGATATCGACAAAATATCGATAAACGACGATGCGACCTATAAATTGTACAGCGAAGGGAAAACCGTGGGAACATTCCAGTTTGAATCGGCCGGAATGCAAAAATATTTGCGCGAACTGCAACCGACGACCTTTGAAGACCTCATCGCCATGAATGCTCTCTATCGACCAGGACCTATGGATTATATTCCGCAGTTTATCGACCGGAAACATGGAAGAGAGCCAATCGTATACGATATTCCGATTATGGAAAAGTACCTGAAAGATACTTACGGAATTACAGTGTATCAAGAACAGGTGATGCTTCTCTCACGGTTATTGGCAGACTTTACACGCGGACAGTCCGATGCTTTGCGTAAAGCGATGGGAAAAAAATTAAAGGATAAACTGGATGCTTTAAAACCGCTGTTTATAAATAACGGACAAAAAAACGGGCACGATCCCAAAACTTTGGAAAAAATCTGGGCTGACTGGGAAAAATTCGCATCGTACGCATTCAACAAGTCTCATGCGACATGCTACTCTTGGGTGGCTTACCAGACAGCTTACCTGAAGGCCAACTACCCTTCGGAATATATGGCAGCCGTGATGAGCCGCAATATCTCGAATATTACGGAAATCACCAAACTCATGGATGAATGTAAAGCTATGGGTATTAAAGTGCTCGGTCCGGATGTAAACGAAAGTAATTTGAAATTCAACGTTAACAAAGACGGCAATATCCGCTTCGGATTGGGAGCTGTAAAAGGTGTAGGAGAAAGTGCTGTCCGCAGTATTATGGAAGAAAGAGAGAAAAACGGTCCGTTCACCAGTATTTTTGATTTTGTGCAACGGGTCAATTTGAATGCTTGTAACAAGAAGAATATAGAAAGTCTTGCCTTATCCGGAGGATTCGACAGTTTTCCGGAAATAAAAAGAGAACAATATTTCGCTCAAAACAGTAAAGGTGAAGTTTTCCTCGAAACCCTTGTTCGCTACGGTAACAAATATCAAGTAGATAAAGCGGCTCAAATTAACTCTCTGTTCGGAGGAAGCGATGCTATAGAAGTAGCCAAGCCCGAAATTCCCGCTGCCGAAAGCTGGTCTGATTTGGAACGACTGGAAAAGGAACGGGATTTAGTAGGAATTTACCTGTCTGCACATCCTCTGGACGACTATGCTTTGACTCTCGAATATGGATGCAATACCCGAATGAGCGAACTGGAAGACCGTCAAGCCTTAATCAATAAAGATATTGTCATGGGCGGTATCGTAACAGGTTTCAGAGAAGGAATGACAAAAACCGGTAAACCATTCGGAATTCTAAAAATCGAGGATTATTCAGGATCTGCCGAGATACCTCTTTTCGGAAAAGATTTCGTCGATTTCCGGAAATTCGGATATAACGGCATGTATCTGCTTATCAAAGCAAAATGTCAACCCCGAAAATTCAATGAAAGCGTTCTGGACATACGGATCGTCTCGATAGAGTTATTGCAAGACGTAAAAAATAAATTATTGGAAAGTCTTACTGTAGTAATTCCGATCGACCAGATCAACAACGGTATAATAGAGCCGCTGACAGACCTGCTCAAACCCGATAAAGAATCGAATACCGAACTTTTCTTCGAAATCTATGATCCTGAAGAAAAATATCAAGTAAAGCTTTTCGCCCGATCACACAAGGTTAACGTAACAAAAGACCTAATCCGATTTATCGAAGATAACAACGGATTATCATTCAAGATAAACGGAATTTCCCGAAAAGAGATGCAACGCAATACCGAAGAGGCCGAAGATGAACTGGTACTATACGGGACAGAGGCATCGGCTTAAAAACATATTTATAA
>NZ_CEWDCG010000184.1:0-6183 GCF_982436375.1 Coprobacter sp.
ATCGGAAACATCATAATAAACTTGATTATTCTATTGACTATAGTTGTGATTTGCTTTCATTTTAGTATCTTTGAAGTATCGGAAACATCACGATCTTTGTAAGATTTTATTAATTAATGACTTACAAAACAAATCAGAATAAAAAAATTGATGTTATTTCCTATGAAAAATCCTGCACAATGGCAGGATTTTTCTTTTTAGAACAGTTCTAATTGCTGACCCGGAGAATTCACCGACATTGTTTTCTTACCATAGAAAAGTTCAATATTTCCGAATTGCTTATCTGTAATACACATAATTCCTACATTCCCATGCTCCGGGAGAAAAGACTTAACTCTCTTTATATGTACTTCTGCATTTTCGCTACTGGCGCAATGACGAATATAAATGGAAAACTGAAACATTGTAAAACCGTCTTTTTGCAGATTCTTCCTAAAATCTGTATATGCCTTTTTATCCTTTTTCGTCTCAGTAGGCAAATCAAACAGTACAAGTACCCACATAACACGATATTCACTAAATCGGTCCATCAAATTTCCGGATAAGATATTTTACGCAATTCTCCACTAAAGCACTTATACAAAGATGCCGTAGTTTGTCCGACTGCGACCATTAACGGACTTCGTTTTCCGGCAATGGTGGTTTCCAATGTAGGAATAGTAAGTAACCGGACTTTCAAATCTTTTGTCAACTCAGCATAATTTGCTCCTTGTTTAACCATGTCATAAACTAACCGATCTACATAGGGACGATATGGCTCCATAATATCATCTGCCAAGCAATAAGCATTATAGCGGTTGTGGTGATGTATTCCCAAAGTAGGTAAAAGCCCACTTGCCACTAACCCACGAGCAACAACAGCACGTAAAATAGCGTAACCATAATTCAATAAATTATTAGGCGGAATACCGTCCCTATCTCTTGTAAAACCTTCTATCCGAAACAAGTTTTTCCAATAATAAGCTGCAGCACGAGCTTCTTGATTATCCGGATCTCCACTTCTCACATTGGCCGCCCACACTCTCATACACTTCATCTCTTCTCCGGTACACTCTTTTAACACAGCTGCCTGATTCTCTATCTTAGCTTTTACCGTCTGCTGCCAAAGTTGTTTCGACAATGGCAGAGAAGCATCCAACTGCTGCCTAAACCTCTCGTTCTGTATAGTATTTCCATGTAGAGGAAGTAATAAACCTACCGGCATACTTTTACTGTCACATGTCAGAACAGCACAATTATTTTCAAGGAATGCCTCCAATACCCCTGAAGTGATAGTTATCTGTTTATGATCCAACACTATAACACCGATATCCTCTATCGGTTTGGACACTTCTGATACTTGTTTAAAATATTCAGGAAGAGTGTTATTATCAACAACTTCCGGTAATCTTATTATTAATTGGGCATTTCTTAGTGACAGATAGGCAGGGTTTCCAAAATAAAGTGTTTTCTTAATCATAATACACAGATTTTAGTCATTAAGTTTCTAAGAGCTGTCTAAACTTTCCAATAAAAATACTATCAGGTTATTTTTGTGTTTTCTTCCGGTCTTCTTTCCCGTTTTCACTCGTCAGATATCCCGCTATCCTCCTCATAAAATCAGAAAAACATCCTCGAAAAGCACTCTCAAACCCAACCCAAGCAAAATTGAGACAGGCCCTAAGGAATTCCTCATAAATAATCTATTTTTAATATTCTCCTACTGAGACAATCTGCCCTATATGATTTACTCGGACTTTAACTATACCATCCAACTTATTAGGCGTTTGAATAAGCTCCCATGTAATTTTTCTTAAAGGTTTATTATCAATGACAGTAGTTTCCAGATGATGTCTAAACATATAATTTTTTGTCGAAATCTTCTGTACTCTAAATAAATTAGGACTGATCACCGCATAATTTTCCGGATTCAACAAATCCACTTCTTTCGGGTCGAATCCGGTTTTCTCATTAGGGAACACAAAATACTCGTTCTGTTTCATCGTGAACATAAACTGCCAGCCCTCACTTTTGTTATAATTCTTATCTATGACGGGCAAACCTAAATTCACCCGTGTGACAGCTTCAAAGAAAGAAACCACGACTTCGTCAAGTTCATACACAGGATTACCTTCATTATCAAGCATCTCTTGTCCTGTCTTATCTAAAACAGGTTTTCGATAAATAGCCACGTGATGATTATTGCCTGTATTCACAAAATCCACAGGGATTTTCTTTCCTGTTTCATCTAAAATCAGATTTCCGTTTTTATCTTTCTTACCATGCAATGATTGCACTTTATTAATACCTCGAATAGTCACTCGCTTGATAGCTATTCCTTTCTCCTCATTCAGCCATATAGGATTCTCATCTAAGTTAACAAATGCTCTCTTGGCTTCTCCATCATATTCTCTCAAACGTTGCTCCAAAATAGAACGAACTTTTGCATCAACCACCTTGTCTACACTTAAATTCGGATCGACAGGTTTACGTATGGTATAAACAGTTTCCAACTCAACCGTTCGTACTCTCTCCGGTACTCGTGCCGTTTGTTCCCTATTAAGGTAAACCGGATTTTTTTCCAACGAGTTTTTACCGGTAAACGCTTTCTTGGGATCGTTACCAAAAGCCGCCAACCGTTCAAGCAAAGCATTCCGATAAGCCGGTTTGCACACTGTCGCAATTTTAGAGGAGTCAAAAGAAGCATTCACTTTTTCCTCTTTCGTAACATATTGTCTATGGCTACCGTAGATAGTCTCTAAATGCAATTGTCCACGCGGGGTTTGTTGTAACTTCTTATTTTCTCCGCCCTTTCTTTTTGTACAATTCACATTATTAGTAACTACTTTATTTTTAGCCTTGATAGATACCAACAAAGTTTCCAAATGACTTTTCGCTTCTGCACGAAACCGCACTAACGGCATAGGAGGCAAAGCCCTTCCATTCTCAAAATAACGAGTCTTTATACCTATTATATCGGAGTGCTCTTTGCAGTCAGCCTGCCATGCCGCATTTTTGTTGTTAAAGTATTGAATAAACACATCTTTGGTAAAAGCTACGGTTAAAGCATCCATGGCATGATGCCGATGATCATTTCTTTTTGTCCAGTCCTTTATTCTTTTAATTTTTCGTCCATCCTTATCTTCATACACTTCTACCAAACCCAAAGTCTCATATTTAGGCAAGTTCAATTCTTTCAATACATCCACAAGCTGCCAATCCTCTCGCAATCTATCCGTTATAGAACCGGTGGTAGCTACTACTCTGCGACAAATCTCATTCAGCATAGCGAGAGCCTTTTTAGCTATATATTGTGTGTTTCTCAAATCCCGATCGATAAATCCTTCCGGAATATTTTCCTGCTCCATTTTCAATTTCCGGAGTTTTGTTCTATGACCTTTAAACAAACTTTCGCAACGATTAAGATATTGTTGCAAGCCTTTTTCTCCATATTTCTCCTTTACGAAGTCATAAGCTGTTTTATTTCCTTTCTCAATGTTAATCGCTTTATACTCCAATGTCTTATTCGACAATGAATCATCGAAAAGCCGAGCTTGCGGAATGATGTGTTCTATATCTATCTCTTTACTGAACACTTTTTCTTTGGGTATATACTGATTGGAATACAACGTTTTATATCCGTTATCCTTCAATTCCTCATAAAGTTTATAGCGAATAATGTCATTACGGCTCACATTTATCATGCCGAATTCTTCCTGCAAGACTTTACGTATTTCTTCATGTTCACGGGTACTTTTTGCAATAGCTTTAGTCAGTTCTTCCCGTTCCTTAGCACTTTTCTTCAATTCACGCGCTAATTCTACTCGAATTTCATCAGGTTTTCCATAAGTGTCAATGATTGCGTTAATCACATTCACCATTTGATTCAAAATCTTTTCAACTACCGGATTACGCAAGCTGTTTTTAGGCAGAATATCCAGTTTATCTTTCAATACTTTATTTTCTATCTCTTCTTTAGTCAGAGAAGATTTGGAATGGCGATAGCCTGCATATCCACATGCCACATCATATCGGTTGCCTTCTTTCAAATAAGGCAAAATCTTTTTAATAGCTTTAGCACTCAGGCTTCCATAATCGTTTTGGAATGAAATATTCACAAGTTCTAAGGCACACTCTTTGCCCACATGGCAAAGCTCCATAAGCTTTTCAACCAACTTTCCGTTTCCGGTCGGTGTATTGTCTCCCTCAAATGAATATAATAAATGCCAAAGCTTGAAATAAGGCTGCTTCTCCAAATCTTTACCCTCTTTATTCAAATCTACGAAAAGCAAATCTGTATTCCATCCCAGATCGGTAAAGATATCTTGCAACCGTTCTATTATCTCATCTGTCGGTTTTCCAAAATCCAACGGTTCATAGCCATACTTCTCGATCATTTTGCTGTATGCCGAAAAGAGGACATTCCTCGTATCATTTCCTTCTATCTGTTCGAAATTCAAATCCTGAGGATTGTCGGACAGGAGTTTTAAAATACATTCTTTTTTAAGGCTCTTTTTTACGGAGAGTTCCTTAGCCAATATCTCTTTTTCTTCTTGATATAAATATCGCCATCCTTCTACCATCAAAGTATCCTCCGTACCGTCAAACAATCCGGGGAAAGCATCCGTTCTCTTTCGCTTACACTTTTTTTCACCGGCAAATACTTCTACATTATTCAATGTCTGCCATATTTTGAATTCTTGAAACAACGGATGTGAACGAGGTATGACTTTACATCCCACCACCTTAGCTTGCATCTTGCCATTTTTCTCCACCATAATTTCTCGGTTTTCAAATTCACAAAAACCGATCAAACCTTTTTGGCTTTTCAAGCGTCTTTGGTAAAAGATAATAATATCACGAATTTCTTTTTTCAGCTCCACGGTCAACTCCTTATGGAATTCCGCCTGCTTTTCCCAAATTTTATCAAACTCATCCAAATAATCCTGCCGGTAGAACACCATGTTACGCAGACTTGTATTGGGATTCTTTTCCAGTTCAGCCATTTGATATTGACCTACCGTCTGACGATTAAAATAAAGGACCTTGCTCCGGTCGCTAATTGCTCCTAAATAACCGCTTGAAGTACTTATCTGTCCATTAATTTCCTGCAACACCACTGCAACTTTTTCCAAGTCGAGCTGCTCCGTAAGAGCTTGTACACGCCAACGATAGTTCTCTTTTCTTTGTTCCTCCTTTTTGACAGTCCGTTTAAGACCGACAAGTTTACATTCTTTTTCCACACGTTCTGTTTTGGACTCTTTTTCATTCCAAACAACCATTTCATCCGTCCAAATAAAGTATTTCGCCAGAATAGCCCATGTCTGGCTTTTATTCTTTCCTTTGATTTCTTCTTTGGCGGTATCACAAAAGGCTTTCGGGTTAAACTGTTTTTGGAAGTTCCATATTCTATCAAACTCTTCCTGCAAATCGGAACTATAAAAATCAGGCAGAGACTTTTTGCCCGATTCGAGTAGCTGTAGACAAAGTTGCCCGGGAGTTAAATCCTCATCATACAATTTTTTAGCAACCTCCATTCCGTCAATCAAAGTTCCGGCCTCTTTTTCTTTTATTTTTCGACTGCTTTTATATCCCCGTTTTTTGTTGATCATCAACAACACACGTGCAAGTTCCTGTAAAGAGATTTCTTCATCGGGAGCTTTCGCCCTTAAACGATAAGTCTCAAACGTCGTTCTGTTTCCTTGCTCCGAAAGAATAGTACCATCCGCTATAAACCCAACTTTTTTTAAAAGCTTTATTAATGCATCGCGCCGCAATTTATACCGCTGCAAATTACGGCGCATACTTCTTTTAAGAGTCCTGTCCGCATTAGTAGTAATACTTTTCCCTTTCTCAAAATTTTGCATTTCATCGACAGTCAAAGGATTCACTCGCACACCCAACTTAATGATCGATGATGCCTCATCTCTATTTTCAGCTTCATTTACCAATGCCCACCCTATACTGTTCGAACCCAAATCCAGACCTAAAATCTTTTTCATGATATATTTGTTTTAACTTTCCCAAATATAAAAATTTTATTTTAAAAATATTTGCACATAAACCATTTATTTTATACTTTTGTCATACTAAAATGAAGCAAATCACAATAAGGATCATTCCGTTGTGAAAACATTAGGTTCCCTCGCCCTTCTGCGGGGGATTTTTACAGGTAAAGCTTATGTTTTCCGGCAATTTAAATTC
>NZ_CEWDCG010000185.1:0-6164 GCF_982436375.1 Coprobacter sp.
GCAAAAATGATTATCATAAAAAAAGAGAGAGGAACGATCTTGTCCCTCCCATTTCTCGTTTACCCAATAATATATTTACTATTTGGAATAAATGAAATTATTTTTACAGCTAAATAACTTACAACATAAGTAATTAAAACCGACAGAAATATCGTCCAAGGAGTTGGTAACACAGAACTTAAATAAGCATATATAAACGGAAGAAACATCATATGCACCAAATACATACCGTAACTTTTAAGAGAAATATCTTTTACCAACTTATAAAGAAATCCTTTGGAATATGTAATCTTTTTAATTAACATAAATGCCCCGATAGCCATCATAACTGTTGCCATACCGGTATTATCCCAGCCATGTTCCAAATCTTCGACACAATCGACATAAAACGAACGGTTATAAAAAGAATATACACACATAGCATAACCGGCTAAAAATAACGGGATAGAAATAATCAGAGTCTTTTTCATCGACCAGTTCACATAATTACGGATATAATGAGCTAATACCAAAAATCCGATAAATCCGGAAAAGTAATAGAACATTCCGTAAGGATATCCGGGCATCTCTCCATACATATAGCCAAAACGGTCATGAATAAAAGAAATCACCGTCGTTAATAACCATACTAACAGAAAACACTCTTCTCCTCTACGGCTCACCTGTTTAAGCCACGGAGACAAGATTGGCATCAACATGTAAAGACCGATAAGCATATATATAAACCACAAATGGTTAGCTGGCGGAATCGTGTTTACACATAATTGTACGAGATAATCCTTCAATTGCGCAACATCACATGCACCCCATAAACAGGGCAAAAACGCATACATCAATAACCAAAAAATAAAAGGGATGACAACCCGAGTAAAACGCCGTTTAAAAAATGTTTTACTGTCTGTTTTAAGCGGTAATAAAAGGAATGCTGATGCCATCACATACAAATCTACGCCATAACGAGAAAAACTACTCATAAATGAAACACTGAGTCTGTCAGTTTCATTTTTAAATAAAAAATTTAACGTACCATCGGAATAAACACTTTCCGATGCATGAACGCCAAATACCAAAAACATGGCAAATACTCGTAAATAATCGAGAAAGACAATTCTTTCTGTCTCCGAAGAAAGTTTTGATGAACCCATAAATTTATATTTAATAGTTAGACAAAATAATAGCCACAATGAAATATAGTACCTTTCTGTACTTTCGCAGAATAATAAGAACTGTTTCAAAATAATTCGAAACAGGTTAATCAACGAATTACATTCACATTAAATACAGACTAAAAAAGAATAAAATGGTTTATTATGTCAAAAAAACAATTTAGCAATAATATTATAGCTAAGAACTAGTCTAAACAGATTCAAAACAAATTTAATGAATCCCCATTTTTGAAAAAACATTAATAACTACTATTCCGGAAATAATAAGTATCGTTCCCAATACTGCCGCAAAATCCGGAATCTGTTAAAAAAAACAAAAACCGACAAGCATAACCAACACGATACCTGCCCCTGCCCAAATTCCATAAGCAATACCTATCGGAATCGTTTTAAGGGACAAACTCAAAATATAAAAACACCCGATATAAGCTATTATCGCACCGAGAGATGGAAACAATTTTGTAAATTGGTCGGATACTTTAAGTAAAGATGTTCCTATCGTTTCTAAAATAATCGCAATAATTAAAAATAAATAACCTTTCATCATCTTATTCTCCAAATTTAAATTTTCGGAGACAAAAATAACAAGTATCTAATATGAAGTATTTACCATAAGATAATTAATCGATCAAGGTTCTAATTCTACTCAATGATTGTGGAGTAACATTTAAATAAGAAGCTATATCTTTCAGTGAAATCCGTTGAAAAATTTCAGGTTGCCGTTTCAGCATAAGCTTATACTGTTCCTTCTTGTCCATCCAGTAATATTCAGTCCAATAAACTTCGATTTCCCTCATCTGAGTCTCCAATAATTGCCTACAAAAATTAGCAAAAACTACAGAATTGCTACACAAACTTTTTAATTGTTTTTTATGTATTCTCCAAAGAACAACATCTTCGATAGCCTCTATCGAGAATTTGGAGTTCAAAATTTCAGTCAGTCCCACCGAATCCAGAGAAGTATCTCCTTCCGCAACTATATATATCGTCACATCTTTGTTTTCTCTTGATATAAAACTGCGCACAATACCTCTTTCCACAAAATAAAGATAGAAGCTCAGCCGTCCCTCTTTCTGTATAATATCTCTTTTAGAAAATGTAATTTACTCCATATTCTCAAAAAGAAGAGAAACATCATCTTCAGACAATTGATATCTTTCTTTAATATTCTATGGCAATAAACACATAACCGAACTTTAAACGCCATTAAAGAATACAACGTCCTATCCCGATCAAACGGTCATACCGTTCTCCTTGCACTCGATGATAAACCTTAATCAAATATTCATTTTTAGTATCCACATAATTCCCTTCAATAAGAGAAGGAGTCGCCTTCATCTGTCCGAAAGGTAAATAGAGGTATTGATAATTATATGCTCCTTGTTTTAAAAACAGAGTTTTTTCATACCGACGAGTATCCGGATTATATATCATTTGACTCCGATCATTAAACAAGTCATGTGTAAACTCTCCCTCCAAATAAATATTGCCATCCAATAACGGTTTATCATAATCCAAAGAAAAGTGAACTATAAAATAATCTGCTTCAAGGTCACTATCAACCGCATCGCTCTCGCGGATCGTAAACCGTCCATTTTGAGTTTGGTCATAGAGATAATTTTTTCCAGCCCTCGGGAAATCCGGAAAAAGCGTCACGTTAAAATACGGATCATAATAACGCAGTTCGGCTACTCTCATTCCTTTATACTTCGTCGTTACCATCTCAAAACGACGGTATTCATTTCCTGCTTCAAAAATAAGGTCCTTATTATGAGCATAGACCAACTCTCTGGATTTGACATAGAGCGGATGTGTTATAAGCACTTCATTATCACGACGATTATTCTGCGAGACATAAATCTTCAATTCAGTTTGCGGACTACGAATATCATAATGAGGATATTGTACATTAAACTCTATTTGTTGATGAGCCTTATTATAATCGATATCTGTTTTTGTCAAGATGCGACAAGGCACCGATACTTGATCTGAAGAAATAGAAAAACACGCATGCAACAGTACTTTATCTGGCTCATCTTCGGGATATACGATTACCACATAATTCCCGGAAACTTTGAACCTCATCGATTCATTCGGCAGTACAATTTTATAATGAATATAGTTCCTATACGTACTGAGAGACATTTCTGAATACTCCACCGGACGGTTGTTAAAACCATCTAAATATTCTAATTCAGACAAACCCGAACGAGTCCAATCCGCATTACAATGAATCACGCTATAACTCAAATACTGCGGATCATCGACAAACTGGTCAAACGAAACAATAATCCGATCATCACTTTGTAAAGAAATTATAGGAGGATATAAAGGCGCATTCTCTACACGTACTTGTAAAGTCTGGATCAACGGATCAAAAACTTCGGTTCTATATATCTTTTTTTGCCCTTTAACCGGAACAATTGTCAAAAAACATAATAACAACAGGCATAATCGCATCATAATCGTACAATAAGTTATAAAACAAAAATAGTCATAAAAAGAGAGATAAAAAGAATATTCCCGAAAAATCAGCCTATTTTAACCTCTTATACAAAAATGAAATACTATCTTTGACCGACTTTTTATATTATGCTTACCTAAAACCAATATATGTTATGATAAAAAATTTGATATCAATTTCTCTTTGTCTGCTATTTGTATCTTACAGCTGGGCACAAGAACCGAAAAACGACAAGGAAAAAGAAAAAGCAAAAACTGACGGATACGAATTTACCGACACCAAGATCGCAAAATACACGCCTGTAAAAGATCAGAGTCGTTCAGGTACATGTTGGAGCTTTTCCGGTCTGGCATTTTTAGAAAGCGAAATGCTGCGACAAGGTAAACCTGAAGTTGATCTTTCAGAAATGTTTATAGTCAGAATGACATATTTAGAAAAAGCCGAGAAATATGTACGTATGCACGGAACCGGAAACTTCAGTGCAGGAGGAGCGACTCATGATGTCATGAATATTATCAAAAAGTACGGAATAGTTCCTGAAGAAGCATACCCGGGACTTAATTACGGTTCGACAAAACACAACCACGGAGAACTGGATGCCGTACTTTCTGCATATATTAAGACTATCGTCGATCGCAAATCGCAAATCACACCGGCATGGAAAGAAGGATTTAATGGAATTCTCGATGCTTATCTGGGTAAATTTCCAGAAAAGTTCACTTATCAAGGAAAAGAATATACACCCCTATCTTTTGCAGAATCTCTCGGTCTGAATATGGACGACTACATATCTTTTACCTCTTTCACTCATCATCCATTCTACGAGACATTTGCAATAGAAGTTCCTGACAACTGGGCATGGGGAGAATCGTACAATGTTCCGTTAAATGACTTTGACCGCATTTTAAATAACACCATAGATAATGGATATACTATTTTTTGGGCAGCCGATGTCAGTGAAAAAGGATTCAACTACAACAAAGGTTATGCTGTAATTCCTGAAGAAAAGAAGATCGAAAGTGAAGCCGGAACAGAAAAAGCCCGTTGGACAAAACTCTCTCCGGAAGAAAGAAAAGCAGCAAAACAGAAAGGTCCGGGAAAAGAGCAAGAAATTACCCAAGAGCTCCGTCAAGTTGCGTACGACAAATTTGAAACAACCGACGATCACGGTATGCAAATCGTAGGAAAAGCCATCGATCAAAACGGAACGACTTATTATAAAGTTAAAAATTCATGGGGCGATGGCGGTGTATATAAAGGATTTTTTTACGCATCAGAGCCGTATGTCCTTTATAAAACCATGAATATGGTAGTTAACAAAAAAGCCATACCCAAAGATATTGCAAAAAAACTAAATCTAAAATAAACTGCAGGTCGAGAACAAAAACATTAAACTCGATCTATTTATGTCAGAATACGGTATCTTATTCTAATAGTTTACCATTCAACAATAACAGATGCACCCTCTATATCTCCGGATATAGGGGGTTTTTGTTTTGAAATGCTTAATATCCCTCCCTCAGAAAGAGGGAACTCTGTTTGTATCGCACGTATGATTCTCCCCGCAACATGCTCTAACAAATGAGAAGAAATTCTCATTTCTCGATAAATAATTTCATACAATTGGGCATAGTTGAGTGTTGCGTCCAAATTATCCGTCTCCATAGCATCCTTAAAAGGATATTTTACTTTAACATATATTTCATAATCATTTCCTACACATCGCTCTTGCGCAGCGACACCATGATAAGCATAACAACGAACTTTTCTCAACTCTACAAACGTATTCATATTTGTTTTATTTAAAGACTATCACAAAAGTACACTTTTCTATCAATTTCCATGCCCCGGCACTTCAATTCAAACAACCCCAACCGATTTATTTATAAAAGTTTTTATCTGGTACGGATTGTTTTTTCATCAGAAATCGTAATTTTGCAATCATAGAAGAGATATAAATATGGCTAAAGAAAACCAACCTACCGGTATGGCGCACAGCGCACTAACTGTAGAGACGACTGTTACGGGAAACATTTCGGCCTCTACAGACATTCGTATAGACGGAATTCTTCAAGGGAATCTCGATTGTCAGGGAAAAGTCATTATCGGAGAGCAAGGACGTGTACAGGGAGATATAAAAGCTGTCAATGCCGAAATTATGGGTACTGTATGCGGCAATATAGTCGTAGCAGATACTTTGGTTTTAAAGTCAAATTCTTTTCTGGAAGGAAATATTACGGTTACGACCTTAGTAATAGAGCCGAATGCTCATCTGAACGGGCAATGTTCGATGCGGACTTTCCAACAATAGAAAATATCTATAACCTCTCTTATTTTTATATAACATTTATACAGTTGTTTGAGAAAATAGCAGTACCTTTGCAGCCGTTTAAAAAATCACAAATACAAAATTATATTTATGGCTTTTGCGAATAATGTACTCATTGTCCGCCGGGTATTAATGGCAAAACTTGTTGAATTATGAACTATAATACGAAAACTGACTACGGTTAACGATAATTAGCATAAATATG
>NZ_CEWDCG010000186.1:0-6071 GCF_982436375.1 Coprobacter sp.
TAGGACTGGATGCTGCCCGGCATTTAGATCGCAAAATTTTAGAATATAGCCCAAGCGAAGGAATTCTAAGTTTTCGTGAGAAACTTGTCGAATACTACGCCAAATTTAATATTCAGGTAAATGCTGATGATATTATCATTACTACGGGAGGTTCAGAAGCAGTCTTGTTTTCTTTTTTAGCATGCCTTGATCCGGGAGATGAAATAATCGTTCCCGAACCCGCATATGCAAATTATATGGCGTTTGCAATTTCAGCAGGGGCAACGATTAAGACACTCCCCTCTTCTATCAATGAAGGTTTTGCATTACCTGCAATAGATAAATTTGAAGCCTTGATTACAGAACGAACCCGTGGAATACTGATTTGCAATCCTAATAATCCGACAGGTTACCTATATACCCAAAAAGAGATGAACCAAATAAGGGATTTGGTAAAAAAATATGATTTGTTCCTCTTTTCTGACGAAGTATATAGAGAATTTTGTTATACCGGAGCTCCTTACATTTCGGCTTTTCATTTAAAGGGAATAGAAGATCATGTCGTATTAATTGACTCTGTATCAAAACGATATAGCGAATGCGGAATTCGTATTGGAGCTTTGATAACAAAACATAAAGAGTTGAAGAAAAATGTGATGAAATTTTGTCAAGCTCGTTTAAGTCCACCCCTTATCGGACAATTAATTGCAGAAGCATCTCTCGGTGCTCCATCAGACTATTTGCTGGATACATATAATGAATATGTAGAACGTCGTAAATTCCTCATAGACGGAATTAATCGTATTCCCGGTTGTTATTCACCGATTCCCATGGGTGCATTTTACACAATGGCAAAGCTACCGGTTGATGATGCGGATAAATTTTGTGCTTGGTGTCTTGAACATTTCGAGTATGAAGGGCAAACCGTATTTATGGCTCCCGGATCTGGATTTTATACGACTCCGGGATTAGGTAAAAATGAGGTTCGGTTAGCATATGTCCTAAAAAAAGAAGATTTAGCGAATGCTTTGATTGTATTGAGTAAAGCATTGGAATCTTATCCCGGTAGAACTATATGAACTTAGAGCTATTTATAGCAAAAAAAATACATTTCAATAAAGACGGAAGAAAAAAAGTTTCTCCTCCAGCTATTCGTATCGCAACCTTAGGAGTAGCTTTAGGATTAGCTATAATGATTATATCCGTAGCTATTGTTGTCGGATTTAAGCATGAGGTCAGCGGTAAAGTAATAGGGTTCAGTTCACATATCCAAATCAGCGGTTTCTCAAACAATTCATCTTTTGAAACATTGCCCATCGGAGTTTCCGATAGTTTACAAGCCGCATTAAAACAAAATCCTGAAATTTTATACATTGAAAATTTCGCAACTAAGCCGGGTATATTGAAGACCGATAATGAATTTTTAGGAATAGCTCTTAAGGGTGTAGATAAAAATTATGATTGGTCTTTTTTTGAAAAGAATCTTTTGGCAGGTGTTCCTCCTCACCTCTCCGATTCGGCTATTTCAAATGAAATATTAATATCTCATTATATTGCAAACAGACTACATTTAGAAGCCGGAGATCAAATACTTTGTTATTTTATAGATGACAATATCAGAGCTAGAAAATTTGAGATTACAGGAATATATCAGACCAATTTTACCGAATACGATAAGCTCTTTATTATCGGAGATGTTCGTCATGTTCAAAAACTTAATAGATGGGGAACTGACCAATTTAGTGGTATTGAAGTGAAATTACGAGATTTTTCAAAATTGGACAAAGTAACAGAAAATCTCTATTTCGATTTAATGAATTGTACAGACCGATATGGAGAACATTATTTTGTTCGTTCTGTCCGAGAATTGAATCCACAGTTATTTAATTGGCTGGATTTGTTGGATATGAATGTATGGGTAATTCTTGTTTTGATGGCCGTTGTTGCCGGTTTTACGATGATTTCGGGCTTATTAATTATTATTTTGGAACGGACCAACATGATTGGCATATTAAAAGCCTTAGGGGCAACCAACTACTCTATTCGCAAAATCTTTATTTATATTTCGATCTTCTTAGTCGGAAAAGGTATGATATGGGGTAATATAATAGGAATACTATTATGCCTGCTACAAGCCCATTTTAAACTTATCAAATTAGATCCTGATGTGTATTATATTCCGGCAGTTCCTATCGAATTGAATTTCGGGTATATACTCATCTTGAATATCAGTTGTCTGGTGATTTCTTTATTAATGCTTATCGGACCTTCTTATTTGGTCTCTCTCATACGACCGGCAAAATCGATTAAATTCGAATAAGATAATCTGCTTGAATTTGCTTAAAGAATTATTTGTGAGGCTTTTGTCAATCAAATAATTCTTTCAATTTCTCTTTTAAGCAATTAGTATCTGTTTCTTTTGCTGCAATACTTCCATCTGGATTTAATAGGAGGATATAAGGTATTTTATTAATTTCATAAGCTTTGACGGCATCACTCTCCCATCCTTTAAAATCCGATAAATGTGGACAAGTTAAATTATATCGTTCTATATTTTCTATCCAAGATAAAGAATCCGTATCTAAAGATACACTAATAATGTCAATACCCTTGTATTTATATTTTTTGTGTATCTCTATTAGATTTTTCATTTCTATTCGGCTTGAAGGAGATATAGATGCCCAAAAACCTACAATCAAAAATTTTCCTCGTCCAGCATATTCAGATAAAGATTTTCTTCTTCCTTGAATATCCTGAGAATCAAAATCTTTGAACATTTTCCCTACAGATATATTATTCAATCGTCTGATTCTTTCGGAAATAAGTCTTATATCCGGTTGATTTTTAAATGTAGATCCGGCTTTTTGCAAAATAATTTCAATATCCTTGTCCGCTAATCTATTTCGATTTAAATTAAAAATATAAGCACCTAATATATTATTCAGATTCTGTCCTATAACCTTCTTAATAAACTCCAGATTTGCTTTTTCCTCAGAATTATACTCTTCGTATATTTGCTTCTCGGTCTCTTTATTTATCGTACTGTCAGCTATCATCTTTTTATATCGAGCTTCTATACGAGTAAGCTGCTTTTCATACTTATCCATAGACTTTTGAAATGAAAAAAGAGAATCATTCAATACCGTTCCTGTTGCTTTAGAATCTGATTTTGTAATTTGAACATTTATTGTTCCGTTTTCTAATATAAACGTTACTGGTACATATTCCGGTAACAAGTGATCTTCCCTAAAACGTAAATAACAAACTGTCGGAACATCTTGAACGCCCTTTAAACAGAACTTATTCACCTCGACTAAGGTACTATCTATATTCGTAAGCTCATCTCCGTCCACTTTAGAAAGATATATAGTCTTTCCATTAAATCGAGAATTATAAACTTCACCGTTCAATTCATAAGAGCTCGGAATATTACTACTGCATCCACATAAAATAAGACCAATGCCAATTATAGATAATATAATTCTGTACATTATTCAGAGATTCATTTAAACGTACAAAAATAATCAATTAATTAAAAATGGCATGATAATAAATTCTTATCATGCCATCGATATTAAGTTCCGGTAAAAAATTTAAAATTTAAAATCAAATCCTCCCATTGCTATAGCACCCGGCATCGGATATCCTTCATTAATGGTATATTTCGTATTTGTCAAATTTTCCCCTTTTACAAACAACGTAATATTCTGTTTTTTATTTCCTATTTTATAGGCAATACGTCCATTCAGAAGAGTATAATCTTCGCTCTTCATTAAATTACTGACATATAAACCGAATATCGACTGCATATTTAATGTTATACTTAAATTTTTCCACGTATATAAGCCTTCTAAAAACCATTTATGTTTAGGAGCAGCAACAATTTCCTTATTGGTATGTAAAAAGCTATAATTTGTAGAAAAGCGTAAATTTCGTAAAACCTGAATATCTGCGTCCAATTCAATACCCTTATTATAAAACTTTCCGACATTCTCAAGCTGTCCCGACTGTGGATCAACTTGAATCATATTTTTACCATCGATATAAAATGCCGTTACTTCTGCATGTATCCGATTGTTCCAAAAATATTGTCCGATAGACACCTCGTAATTCAACATGCTCTCTGGATTCAAATCCGCATTCGCTTTATTTCCAGGTCCGAATGTAATATAAAGTTCTCGCATATTAGGACTACGAAACCCTTTCGAAAAAGAAGCTTTAATAGAATTTCCCCAAAAAGGTCTCCATGTAAATCCTGCTTGCGGCACCCACTCACTGCCGTATGTACTGTTATGTTCATAACGGACTCCTGCATTTAAAGTGAACTGATTCCAAAATTCTTGTTGCATTATCGCATATCCGGCCAATTCATGTACACTTTTATCCGTAATAATGTCTTTTCTTTCTCCTGAAAAAAAGGCATTCCACGCATTTCCACCCCAATTCTTATAATCGACCCCTAATGTAAATTGATTGTTCGGAATAATAAAAAATGATTCATACGCCTGTACACCGTAATTGAAGTCCGTTGAACGAAACAAATAATCTTTTGCTGCTTCATCGGCTTCATGTCCATCATTGATCTTATGATTTCCCCAACTATAAAAAGCCCTTATTGCTCCGGAATATTTCTGATACTTATTTTCAACTCCCACAGATGCGATTCCACGCCATATATGCATCCAACCGTCTAATAATGGATCGGTATCCTTTCCGGGATTCCTTAAATCGTAATATGCGGCACTAATATCTCCGACAACACTATAATGAGAAGAAATATCATAACCGATTTTTACAAATCCGTTCGTAATATTAAATTTCGAATTATCACGATGTCCGTCCGTACGATCATGATTCAGGGAAATAAAACTATTAAATTTTCCCGACCTCACGCCATTATTGATCATGTATTTCTGGGTATTATAAGAGCCGTACATCGCTCTCGCATGGGTACTGACTCCCTCTTCATGTTGACTTCGGGTGATTATATTCACAACCCCTCCCATTGCATTAGATCCATATAGAAGCGATCCCGGCCCACGTATCACCTCTACTTTATCTACATCAGATGCAACATAAGTGTCAGGAAGACTATGTCCATAAATTCCTGCCCATTGAGGTTGCCCGTCGAATAGCATAAGCACCTTGTTACCACTTCCTACACCTCTTATATTTACTGTTCCAGCAGACCCGGTAGATACCCCGAAGCCGGTAATTCCCCGCTGAGTAACAAATAGTCCGGGTACTCTTTGAGATAAAACCGGAAGTAAAGCAGATTCACTACTGCGCTCAATCTCTTGACGAGTGACTACAGAAATAGACAAAGGTGTATTATTTTTATTCACTCTCGTTTTTGTCGCGGTGACAACAACTTCTTGTATATCCAATGTATCTTTTAACGATGATCCTGCATGAACAGAAAAAACGATACAAAATAAAAATACAACTGAATAAATGTGTTGAATAACTTTTCTCATTTTTATCCTTTTTAGTTTTATTACTTAAGTGACACGTTTTTCTATTATCGTGTTACCATAAATTCAAAAAAAATTAATCTGCTCTACTCATCACAAGCTTTCCATGCTTTATGCCTTTTATTGCAATCAGTCTGTCCGAAAGTTCTGTCAACTTATAAGCTTCTCCGGTTACCGTCGCAATATGAAGGCAAAAATTGCTATTGAGGTAATATTGAGAAGATGATAAAATAACCTGCTGATACGCTTGCTGTATTTCCTCAATTCTTACGGAAATATCTTTCTTACTCTGATCATACATGATAATGATTGTTCCGGCTACGACATGATTACATAGCCATTTAGTCTCTGCAATATTTTTTTCAACCAAAAATCTGATTGCCTGAGATCTATTTGTAAAACCGTTATTAACGACAAATAAATCAAGAGACTCTAATAAACTTTCATCCAAAGAAACTCCGAAACGTTTTAATCCCATATCATCCTCCGTTATTTAGGCAAAAATACACTCATTTATTGAATTTAAAACATAAAACAGCTTTATAATAAAAAGTGTTCACATAAATTAGAAAAACTTTTTTACTGTTTTTGTTCCTAAAGTATGCATATAAAGGGAAA
>NZ_CEWDCG010000187.1:0-6039 GCF_982436375.1 Coprobacter sp.
CCAGTAAAAGAAGGCGAAAACATTGAAAAGGCATTGAAGAAATTCAAAAGAAAATTTGAGAAAACCGGTGTGATTAAAGAACTTAGAAACAGACAAGCATTTGAAAAACCTTCGGTTGCTAATCGTAAAAAAATAATGCGCGCCATTTATATTCAGAAATTGCAACAAGTGGAGGAATAAAAACATTCTCTTTAGTTGGAAGATTGAATTCTTTTTTTTACATTCGTAGCGTAAGTCAAAAGCTACGCTCTTTATGTGTATTGAATCATTTCTAAGATATATTCGGTATGAGAAGAACTTTTCTTCCCATACCGTTCTGTCTTATAGAAATGATTTGTTGCAGTTTGTAGACTATTATGTTGCTTGTAAGGACGAAAGGTTTGCTCCCAAATCTGTAGACCAGGATCTGGTTCGAAATTGGATTGTGTATTTGGTCGAAAAGGGGAGGATGCCTCGGTCTATTAGTCGTAAAGTCTCTGCATTGCGTTCGTTCTTTAAATTTTTGGTCAAAGAGGGAATTATTCCTTTTACGCCTGTACAGAATATTCAGTTGCCTAAGATTAGTAAACCGTTACCTGCTTTTTTAAAAGAAGAAGAGATGGATTTGCTATTGGATGGTATTGATTTCGGAGATGACTTTCGAGGTGTTAGGGATAAGTTGATTATAAATATGTTTTATTCTACCGGTATTCGTCGTGGAGAGTTGATCGAGTTACGAGATGCGGATGTGGATATTTATATGTCTGCAATGAAGGTTACAGGGAAACGTAATAAACAACGAATTATTCCTTTTGGGGAGGAACTCCGTATTCAGATAGAGGGGTACCGAAGTGTTAGGGACAGAGATGTGAAGGGGGAACATAAGACTTTTTTTGTAAAAGAAGATGGGCAGCCTCTTTATCCTGAGCTTGTATACAGGATCGTGACTCGTTATTTGAATATGGTAAGTACGTTGACCAAAAAAAGTCCCCATGTGTTGCGTCACACATTTGCTTCGGCAATGCTGAACAACGGGGCGGAATTGAACAGTATAAAAGAGTTGCTTGGGCATAGTTCTTTAGCTTCGACGGAAGTGTATACGCATATTACGTTCGAAGAATTAAAACAAAGTTATAAACAGGCTCATCCTCGAGCCGAAAAAAAAGGAGGGCGTTATGAAAATTAGTATTCAATCGATTCATTTTGATGCTTCGGCACAGCTCGAAAGTTTTATTCAGAAAAAAGTTGCGAAATTGGGTCAGTACTGTGACGATATTATGTCTGCAGAAGTTGTTTTGAAAGTTGTTAAGCCCGAGACCGCTCAAAATAAAGAGGCTTCTATCAAATTGTTGGTTCCGAAGTCTGATGACATTTTCTCAAGTAAAGTTGCAGATACGTTTGAGGAAGCTGTAGATGTGGCTGTAGACGCTTTGGTAAAGCAGTTGCAGAAAATGAAAGAAAAAATGAGAGCTAAATAAAAAAAGAGTCTAATATTTTTGTAGTTTAAAATTTATCGCTAAATTTGCACCCGTTTCGCATTGGATCGACGGTGACGTTGATGGGTGCAATTTGCCGATGTAGCTCAGTTGGCCAGAGCACGTGATTTGTAATCTCGGGGTCGTGGGTTCGAATCCCTCTATCGGCTCAAAAGACAGCTTTAAAGTTGTCTTTTTTTATTTTACCCCCCCTAATGAGCTTATCTAATTTTTTCGATAAAGAAATTTTAAAACCTGACCGGGACAAAATTCAAACGGCTTCTTGAACCACAAGCTCTTCGATCTTGCTCCATGTCTATTCAAAGGTATGTATCTATTAACTAACGTACAAATGTGCGACAAGTTCTATAACCTCTCTATAATTTCCCTTACAAATCAATCAATAAAAACCTTTCTAAAAACAGGACAAAAGAAAGATTTCCTTTCCTATTCCAATTTATCCACATAAAGCATCAAAAATTCCTATTCCAAAGCATTCGATACAAATACATTTGCATATCGATCATTAACTAAAATTTATATATATGAAAAAGACATTTACTACTTTTCTTGTATTCGCAGCTCTTTCATTAGAAATTAAAGCGCAAACTACGACATGGTCTTTTGAAAATCTCCCTGATGGAACAATTACGGAAAATACACCCATAAACGGATTAGAGATTAATGCCAGTAAAGTGTGGACAGTAGAACCCAATACCAAAACTTTCGGTACTGACCAATATACTAAAAGATTAAAATCCGGTGGAGGAGATCGCTCCCTCACCTTTCCTGTAACCGGACCGGGGACAATCGAAATAGCAGCTCTATCGAGCAGTACCAGTGAACCGGAAAGATCATTCACCATAGAAGGATATACTCTGTTCACAAAAGCTGAAGGAGATGAAAGTACAGATTACATAACTATGAATTATACCGGTCCTGCAACGACTCTTACTCTCACAACCAATGCCGGAATAAACTTTTATGCTATTAGATATACTCCTAACGGAGAAAAACCTGTAATAAGCAATAAATTATGGGATTTATCAACATTTTACAGTGCGACAGGAGAGTTTACAGAAACATGTATAAAAGACGGACTGGTTATATATGTAGGTCCTACACCAGAAGGGTCTTCAAAAACATTAACCATGACTTGGGCCTCCAGTAATAAAAGTTTCAATATCGATGGAACAAAAACCAAATTAGCAGGACAATTAAAAGCCGGAGGCGATTCAAAAATCGATCCTGATACAAATATCCCGGCAAACCGCGTCATAAAATTTAAACCTACTTCGGATGGATCGATCTCCGTAGGTGCAATTACCGGAAGTACGGGACAAAACAGAAATGTTATTATCAGCAAATACAATGCAGGCACAATATCTGTATTAACTACCGGAAACACGAATATTGTAGAAGGAGCTAACGGATTTGAGCCATTCTCAACAGATTACACATATAATGCCGGTGATGAAATTTGGATATATGCAGATAATAATATCCAATATTGGTTTGTACGATTTACCGGAAGTGTAGATCCCGACTTTAATGGTGAATTATCAGGAATTTCGACCAATACGATAGAATCTTATCCTGAAATTGTTATCAGCAACAAAGAAATCCGAGTTACAGAACCAGTCGATATGGAAATATACGCTATATCCGGATATAAAGTTGCCGAGCAAAAAAACACGACTGTTATAACTACTCAAAATATGGGACGTGGTGCATATATCGTAAAATGTACATCGTCAAAAGGGAAAGTCGTTACAAAGAAATTTATAAAATAACGTTACAATTTGCTCAATTGCACTCGGGGGTATCCAAAAAAAACGGATAGCCCCTTTCTCTTATAGTATCAGAATCTTTTTAATGCAAAATCCAGACCAATAAAAATAACATTCCTATAAATAAGTGAAAGCAGCACTACTTTTATGACTACTATTTTATACGTCTAATTCATAACAGAAAAGGTCATTTCACGTCTTTTTTATGCATGTTTCACTTTATCCTGATGTTCTGCAAATTCCAAAATTTGAGCTAAACTATATTTATATTTTTCACCCAATAAAGAGAAATATTCTTTACAGAAATTATCATACGTATTTTTTGCCAGACCTTTTTTCCCAGAATTATACAGAATATAACATTTCATAGTTAAAGCATCCTCATTTAACGAGTCATATAGAAAAATTACATCCGTAAGTTGTAACTTGGTTACATCGTTAGAATCATTTTCCTGCAAAAGTCTATTCAAAAAATCAATAGCAAGGCTCGTATAGTCACTCTTAAATTTATCAACCCAATCTATCTGCGTATGAGGGAGCAAAGGCCCTAACATTAAATAATCAAGCACTTCGGGCAATAACCGTTCTTTTAATTCCGGATGCTCCTTGATCTTTCTTATCTGATCCAATACCCGATAATAATCACAAGACACGTCTTCTCCTAAAGTCAACTTCCAAAATCGATTATCATTATATAGTTGAATATTCCCTATCTCAGAAAGAAGGGTTTTAAGCCGAGTAATGGAAACATTACGATTATTACGTGCCGACTTCTCTTCTTTGTCCGGCCACAAGATTGCTTCTATATTTTTACTGTTTATACCCTTTCCTTCATTTTCGCTATATAATAATATAAGAAGCAGGAGATTCTTCAATATAGGAGTAAAATGTACGGTAATATCCCGTCCCTCCTTGTCTATGATATTAAATCCTCCGAGCAAGTTGATACATTGTCGAGAATTATTTTTCGTCTTATTGGTATGAGGTTGTTCGAATGCATCTGTTTCATGGAGCATATCCTGAAAACGACTTTTTCTCTTTTTTCTCCGATAGATATAAATTGCAATCAGAGACAGCAAAACAATCCCTAATCCAATATAACTTCCCCAACATATCAATTGAGCAGATTTGTCCGGAACTTCCTGCACAATATCAGACTGAGCTATCGGAGGATAATTTATCTCAAATATAGAAATATCAGAACTTCCTGTCTTAAAATTTTTACAAAACAGCGCATACAATTTCGAATCACGTTCTGAATGAAACAATGTATAAAATGTATAATCCGATTCTATTACCGACTGGTTTATAGGGCTCGATGCCTCTTGCAAGTCAGCATGATTTAAAGAAATCTTAAACAAAGTTCCCTTTTGCCAATTGGTCAAGACATAAAAACAAGAATCTGCAGAATTATAAATCATATTTCCACAAGGTAAGAATTGCCGTTTTTCTTTGAATTGCCGAATAAGTTTCGTCTCTTTTGTTTTCAGATTTACAGAATATAAATCATAATATATATGCGGATTCAGTTCTTGCTTGCCAGTTTTACATCCGCGTCCACCGAAAATATAAAGATGATCATCAACGATCACCGATGCAGAAGAATATCTCGGAGGAATCACAATAAGTTTATCATTTTCCCATTCCGCTTTTTCAGGGCTTATTTTGAACAAATCATTTTTATATAAATAAAAACCATATCCTCCAAAAGCAAATATAGAATGTTCTTTTTCATAAAAGGATGTAGTATGATGCCAAAAACCATGTTCCTTGACCGGAGGCGTTTCTTTACTCCAACACTCATTCTCGAACGAAAATTCAGACACGGTACGTTCATCCAAATTATAAGAAACAAGTTTGTTCCTTACCGTATCAAAAATCAGTTGATTCGTACTTCTCGATGCCGGATACCCCCCTTTTACAAGGATGGTACTATCTTTCCCAGACCTTGGATTATAACATATAACCGTTTTATGGTCAGGAACTATGTATATAAGATTTTTTTGAGGATCAAAGGCATATTGGGGATTTGTAAGTTCTGGAAATTCTTTGGAATATAAAAAATCCCATCGTGTATGATTGTCAATAATCCATTCCGGATTTACGGCAATGGCCGGAATATCTTGGATTTCATCATAACAACAATCTATCGTATGCCGTTTAAGTTGCCAATATCGAATCAATTTATTATTGGAATGAATTTTTATATTCCGGACATTCATCGGAGGAATTTCGGCCGATGAGAAATTAGGATGCCTGCATACTCCGAAATAAAGGCTCACTTCTCTCCAATCTTTAAAAGAAAAAGGTATTGCCAGATGTATTTTGTCATAATCTAACAGCACCGAATCTTTCTTCGCAGAGAATCGAATATTCACAAAGAACCATTTATTCAATTCTATTCTATTGGTTATAGGGTATATATTATCATTTATAGAGAGTATAGGATATTGGTTATTTTTCTCATCAGCAATAAAATTGAGCGATATGACATCTTGCGTGTCACTTATTATTTTAAATACAGTACCGAAAATGAACCCATTTCTCAAACTCATATCGAATGAAAGAATAAATTCTTTATTCAGTCTAAAAGGTTTGTTGTTATTAAGAACCAATGCCGTACGCTCCGCACCCATATATTTATGGGATTTAAAATACAATCCATAATTAGGTTCATGTGCATTAAGAAAGAACGACAAGAATATAAAAAATAACAATATTATTTTTCTCATGGTTAAAATGTATTTAATACAAATTCTTTTATTCTGTTCATGAACGTTTATACCCAATAAAAT
>NZ_CEWDCG010000188.1:0-5990 GCF_982436375.1 Coprobacter sp.
TAAAATGTAAGATATTGTAACTAATAAAAGCCCGATATTCAGAAAACCAGAGAGATAGATCATGCAGAAAATAATCGGGAATAAGATTATTCCTAATAATAAGTTGATAGATGCGTGATTGTCTATCCATTGTTTTGTGATGCCCGATTCTGTGAAAATAGAACCTAAAATGCGATATGCCGATTGTTGAAAATTGTAGTATAAGGTGGCTAAAACTGCAGCACAAAGTATTTCTTTGAAATATCCGATGTAGGTTAATTCAGGTTTTAGATAATGAATTAAAAATGTAAGAGCAATCCCTTCCATTACAAAAGTTTGAGCAAGTAAAATGAATCGTAACCGTGATTCGATAATCGTAGAATTATCTGCCATATCGGTACGGTTTCGATTGTTTTTTGATGCGGAAAAAGGCTGTGAAAAGAGCTTTATTCCTCGTCGAAAGGATGTTGCTACCAAAATGAAACAACAGAGTAAAATCAAAAATATTCCATCATTTTGAGAAGGATTTTCGATCTTTGGTATTCCTTCGAAACCTTCGGGAATGACAAGTGCGGCTTCTTTGTAATCGGTTAAAGGATTGTCGATCGGAGCATGGCAATATGCCGACAAGCTTTCTGCGTATTGTGGCGTGAACTTGACGGAATCTTTTTTATAGTGTAAATCCCATTCGGGATGTGTGGTCCGTAATGAATCGGAAATAATTCTGTTACTGTCGGACAGGATGGGAGAGAGGGTGTCCGTTGTTATTACAGGGGCGATATGTATGCTGTCACTTGGCATTTATGCTGTTATATGGCTGCAAATTTACGTACGCTTCCATTCCAGTCGGGTGCAGAGTACAGAGCATCTATTGCATCTTGGGGAGTGGTAGCTACCACCCACATTCTCGTATGCTCCGTACGCATGAAATTTTGTTCAACGGCTTTTTCCAGTAGAGCGAGTAACGGATCGTAGTAACCGGCCGTGTTAAGGATTACTATCGGATTGAGGTATAATCCTAATTGTTTCCAAGTGATGATCTCCAATAACTCCTCCAATGTTCCGCATCCTCCGGGTAATGCTATGACAGCATCGGACAAGGATGCCATACGTGCTTTTCGCTCATGCATAGAATTTGTAATTTCTATGTCTTGTAAACGTTCGTAGTGCCATCCTTCTTCGTACATAAAGCGGGGAATGATGCCGGTTACTTTTCCTCCGGCATCTAATACACTGTCTGCAATCGTTCCCATGAGACCTTGATTCCCTGCTCCGTATATGCAACGCAAATTATTCCGGGCAATAAGTTTTCCTAATTGCTTTGCCGCTTCAAAGTAGATAGCATCCACTTTTGAGCTTGAGGCACAATATACGCAAACTGATTGTATATTTCTCATTTGAATCGAATGTCCTTATACGTTAAACCGGAAGTGCATGATATCTCCGTCTTGCACGATATAATCTTTTCCTTCTACATTCATTTTTCCGGCTTCTTTACAGGCTGTTTCAGATCCGTATTGGATATAGTCGTCATATTTGATGACTTCTGCCCGGATAAAACCTTTTTCGAAATCGGTGTGAATGATACCTGCGCATTGAGGAGCTTTACTGCCTTTAAGGTAGGTCCATGCCCGAACTTCCTGTACCCCGGCGGTAAAATATGTTTCGAGGTTTAGAAGGCTGTATGCTGCACGAATCAGTCGGGAGACTCCCGATTCTTTCAATCCGATTTCTTCCAGAAACATTTGCCGTTCTTCGTATGTTTCGAATTCTGCAATTTCAGATTCTATTTTGGCAGCAACTATCAATATTTCGGCATCTTCATCTTTTACCGCTTCCCGTACTTGTTCTACATATTTGTTTCCGTTTAAAGCGCTCTTTTCGTCAACGTTGCAAATATACATAACCGGCTTACTGGTAAGGAGAAATAACTCCCGAGCTATTTTCTGTTCGTCTTTAGTTTCGAAACTGACGGTACGGGCAGACTTTCCTTGTTCCAGAGCTTCTTTATACTTGCTTAATACATCGTATGCAAGCTTTGCATTTTTGTCACCTCCTGTTTGTGCTTGTTTCTGAACCTTAGAGATGCGGCTCTCTATCGTCTCCAGATCTTTCAATTGCAGTTCATAGTCGATGATTTCTTTGTCGCGTACGGGATCGACAGAACCGTCTACATGAGTTATGTTGTCATCATCAAAACAGCGTAATACATGTAAAATTGCATCTGTTTCGCGTATATTGGCAAGAAATTTGTTTCCTAATCCTTCTCCTTTACTAGCTCCTTTTACTAATCCGGCAATATCCACGATTTCTACCGTAGTAGGAACTATGCGTTGAGGATGAACGAGTTCTGCTAATTTATTGAGGCGTTCATCCGGGACGGTAATTACTCCGACATTCGGTTCGATCGTACAAAACGGAAAGTTTGCCGATTGGGCTTTTGCATTGGATAGACAATTGAAGAGGGTTGATTTGCCGACATTAGGCAAGCCGACGATACCACATTGTAATGCCATAATTTATTTTGTTGAATTATTTTCGAAAATATTGTCTTGTTTGCTGAAACAATTCCGATAAGTTAACACCGGAAATAACAGTTATTCTTTCGATCTGCAAAGATAACCATTCTTTTGGTATATACGAATAGAAACAGGTTTGTTCGTTCGAAAACGATCTTTTGAGTTCTGTCTTTGGCTTTTTGTTGAACTTGTACCTCTCTCTCTTTGTTATTATCATGATAAAATGTTTATGATTATGGATGATAAATCGCATAAATTTGCCGGTGAGCTTTTGGAGTGGATAAAGTCTATTCTTAGAGATTTGGGTATAGAGACCGGAAGAGTGGATGAAATGGAAGGTATTATATATACAGTTCTGATAGCACTGTTTGCTTGGGCTGTAGCCTGGATATTGCGGTATGTCCTCCATTACGTTTTTCTGAAAATATTAGGGAAAAGTAAAAATGAGATTCTTAGGGTCTTGGTAGATCGGCGGGTCTTTTCCGGTGTAGCGCATGTTTTACCTCCTTTGATTATGCTGTCTTTGTTACCTTTGGTATATGACGATTACAGATCGCTTATCGGATGGGTAGAGCGTTTTTGTTGGATTTATTTGGTAATTGCTTTTTTAGTTTATACCAATACCTTTTTGTCTGCTTTGTGGCGGATATTTTCAAGTTCGGATGCTATGAAGGATCGACCTTTAAAAGGGCTCATACAGTTGGTAAAAGGTATTTTGATAGGCTTAGGGGTTATTATTGTCATTTCTATTTTGGTGCAACGTTCCCCGATGAAGTTGATTACCGGATTGGGAGCTTTTGCCGCAGTATTGATGCTCGTTTTTAAAGATAGTATTTTGGGGTTTGTCGCCGGAGTGCAGCTGGCCCAAAATGATATTGTTCGCAAAGGAGATTGGATCGTGATGCCGGGAGGTATGTTGAACGGTGTCGTTATCGATATAACTTTGAATACTGTAAAAGTCCAAAATTTTGATAATACGATTGTTACAGTTCCTCCTTATTCATTGATTTCGGGAACATTGCAGAATTGGAGGGGAATGGCGGAATCTGGCGGACGTCGGATAATGCGCGATTTTACGATAGATGTGACATCTATCAAAGTTTGTACTCCGGAGTTATTGGAGTCTTTAAAGAGCGTAGATTTCTTAAAATCGTATATTGAGGAGAAACAGGCAGAGCAGGCTGCCGGGAAAGTAGAGAATACTGATAATAGTAATGGCTTGGTAAATGGAACGATAGAAACCAATTTGGGATTATTCAGAGCTTATGTGGCTATGTATTTGCGTAAGCATCCTTTTGTTAATGGGGATTTGACATTGATGACTCGGTTGTTAGAACCGACCGAGAATGGCATACCTTTTGAAATATACTGTTTTTCTGCGAATAAGAATTGGGTGAGCTATGAATCTATACAGGCCGAAATTATGGAACATGTGGCAGCTGTTGCCGCTCGTTTCGAATTGCATATTTATCAAAATGCTTCGGGGCATGATTATATTGTTTCTGCCTATATTACTGCCGGTAAAGAGCCTCCGGTCTAAAGAGCCAGTCGTACATTTGTACGTCTAAATTTTCCAATAAGAAAATTGTATCCGATCATTTTTGCATTTTCTTCCGGTCTGTTTTCCCATTTTTCTTCGTTAGATAGTCCGCTATCCTCCTCGTAAAAACAGAAAAACATCTTTGGAAGAAACTCTCAAAACTGACCTGAACAAAATTTAGACAAGTTCTTAATCGGTATATTTATTTCTTTATAAACCGAACACTATTTTGTTCTTTTTCCGAGTCGATAAGGATCATTAAATAATTGCCTGTGGGGAGATGAGAAACATCTACAATGGCGCATTGATATAATGGTAAAACAGATATTAGTTTCCCTTCCGAAGAATAAATTCTGGCCTCTTCGAGCTTTCGTTCTGTTCCGATAAAAAGACGGTCGCTTGTCGGATTAGGGAAGATGGTTAACGTCTCGTTTTTAAAAGAGGATACTATTCCTTCTGTAAAATCCAAGGGAATATATTCTCCAGCCAAATGGGCGAGGTAAGCTTCTAATGCTGTATATCCGCTGTCGGTGATTTTATTTCGATCTGAAGGATCTTCAGGGTTCAGTCCGTTTTCAGTTTCCCATATATCATCCATTCCATCGTTGTCATTGTCTGTTATATTAACATAGGTGCTATATTCGGGATATCCTCCGACGGCAGCCGGGTCGTCAATAATTCCTAATGTTTTTTGGTAATAACGACTTGTTTTGGTTTTCGATTCGAATTCTGATGTCCCATATCCTGATGCCGTTCCATTTTCAGTTTCATCTATAATACGTCTATCTACCTCGTCTAAGGGATGAGCTCCGGCTTTTGCCAATACACTCTTAAAGGCATCGGAAGCTGTTTCTGTTTTTATTTGGTAAGGAGTTTTTATTTCAAATGGTGTTTCTACAATGACTTGTTCCTGAAGGTCTGTCGGATAGGCGCTTTTATCGATTCCTAAGGCATTATCGGTCGTGAAACTATCATTTCCTTCCATTATATTTCCAGAGGCATACCATTGACCTACTTTACGATACGAATCCCCTCCGTAAGAGGCTTGTACAAAATAAGATTTGCTTTTTGCAGGACGTGCAAGCCCCGGTTTATAGTAGTTGCCTACCATGTTGATTTCGTTCTTTTCACCTTTTGTTATGTCTCCTCCGTAACAAGAATTTGCTTTTCCCCAGTTATAGATGACATTGTTGACATAGTCTGTAAGAATTTTGTAATCGTTTGTTTCGCGATCGTCTCGTGCGCCGTTAAAACGCGGCATGCGATTATGGCAGTGGGCGAGCAGATTATGATGGTAAGAAGAGAAGTCCCCTCCCCATTGGGTGGCATAACTGCGAGAACCTTTGATATGTCCTGCCGAATATAGACCTTCGTGTATAATGCACCATTGTACCGTAGTGCGTTTATTATCGTACATTGTCATATTTTCTTCACACGACCATCCGAAAGTGCAGTGATCTACAATGACATCTTCGCAGTTCTCAATCCCGATTGATCCTCCGTCGGTATGTGTACCGTCATCTTTCAGTCCTATTCGAAAACGAAGGTGACGTATGATGACGTTTTTTGATCCTCCGAGATTGACTTTTGCTCCTCGTATACAGATACCGTCTCCGGGTGCAGTTTGCCCGGCTAAAGTATAACCGTTTCGAGCACACTTCAGCTCTTCTTTTAATTTTATGATTCCTGAAGTTCTGAAAATAACGGTGATAGGTTCTTCCGGATGTTGAGAGAGCGCCCATCGAAGAGAGCCTTCTATCGGTGTTTCTCCTGTAGCATAATCCTCGGTTGTCGTGACGAAAACTACTTGCCCTCCGCGTCCTCCGGTTGCAAATTTTCCGAATCCTTCTGCTGAGGTGAAAGCTGGTACTTGAGCTTTTGATGAGATTGCAAAGATGAATGTCAGGACAATAATACTTGCTTTGATTATATGTTTTCGATCTTTCATGATA
>NZ_CEWDCG010000189.1:0-5955 GCF_982436375.1 Coprobacter sp.
TTTATTATTATATCCGAGAATCGGATAAATAGTGATTTTGTAAAACGATTTATTCCCGTATTTTTGTTTAACCGTTCTAAATAAATAATCTATGATGCAATTAATTCGAATTACTGATTCTGATGATGCTTTCTTGAAAAGACTCATTTCTTTATATGAAGAATCTTTTCCATTGGAAGAAAGACGCCCGGTAGAACAATTGAAACGTTTGATAAAATCTGCCGATTCGATGCATTTTAATGCTGTCGTTTTGGATGGAGAATTATGCGGACTTTTTGTGTTTTGGGATTTCGAAACGTTCTATTATCTGGAACATTTCGCTATATATCCTCATTTAAGGAATAAGAAAATCGGACAGCAGGTTTTAGATTATGTGGCAAAGAATCTTTCGGGATTGAGATTGCTTGAAGTAGAGCCCGCAATTGATGATGAGATTGCTATACGACGTGTGGAATATTATCGTAGAAACGGATATAAGGTTCTTGAAAAAGAATATATCCAGCCTTCTTATCATAAGCGAGAAGATGCATGTCCGTTATGGATTATGGGAAACGAGAACTCTGACTTTTTACCTCAATATATAGAGCGGATTAAAGATGAGGTTTATCGCCGGAATATATCGGAATAGCAATAGTTTATAAAAAAATCACCGGAAAGAATAAGTTGTATTCCGGTGATTCTTTTTATTGAAAAATTTACCCAATCTTAGAAGATCGCTCCTTTGGTACTCGGTAACTCATAGTGGAATATATCTCGTCGTATAGCCATTTTTAGGGCACGAGCCAAAGCTTTGAATATTCCTTCTATTTTATGGTGTTCATTGTCTCCTTCAGCTTTGATGTTGAGATTCATTCGGGCTGCATCGCTGAACGACTTAAAGAAATGGAAAAACATTTCCGTAGGCATGTCTCCGATTTTCTCTCTTTTAAATTCTGCATTCCATACCAGCCATGCCCTTCCTCCGAAGTCCAATGCGACAGAACAGAGGCAGTCATCCATTGGCAGATAGTAGCCATACCGTTCTATGCCTCTTTTATCTCCTAAAGCTTTGCCGATAGCTTCACCAAGAGCGATACCTGTATCTTCGATTGTATGATGTTCATCAACGTTCAGGTCTCCTTTTACCTGAATTGTCAGGTCTATTCCCGAATGTTTTCCGATCTGATCGAGCATATGATCGAAAAATCCGAGTCCGGTAGAAATATTACATTTACCGTTACCGTCTAAATTGATCGTTACATGTATGTCGGTTTCAGAAGTTTTACGTATTATTTCTGCACGTCTTTCTCCGGCAAAAAGGAATTCTGTGATTTTATCCCAGTCGGGAGTGACCAATACGCAGGTTTGATCGAGCCCGTTATCTGTTATTTCTTGTAATCCTTGTTCTTCATTTTTTAAGAATATTCCCCGACAACCCATATTTTTTGCAAGCTGCATATCGGTGATGCGATCACCTATGACAAAAGATTGTTTCATGTCATAACTTCCGTCAAGATATTCTTTTAACATTCCAGTTCCCGGTTTTCGAGTAGGGAGATTTTCTTCAGGGAAAGAACGGTCTATTAAAATATTATCAAAAGTCACCCCTTCATTTTCAAAAGCACGTATGATTTTATTTTGTGCAGGCCAGAAAGTCTCTTCAGGAAAAGAATCTGTCCCTAAACCGTCTTGATTACTTACCATGACCAATTCGAAATCGAGTTTTTCTTTAATGAAATGCAGGTTGCGGAATACTTTCGGAATAAATTCTAATTTTTCAAGACTATCCAGTTGATAATCGACAGGAGGTTCTACTACGAGAGTTCCGTCCCGGTCTATGAATAGGGCTTTTTTTATAGAGTTCATAACGTTACTTTTTTTAATGCGTCGATCAATGCCTTGTTTTCTTCGGGTGTACCGACTGTAATACGGAGGCAGTTTTCGCATAAGGTGATCTTGTTGCGGTTACGGACGATGATCCCTTTTGCGACCAAATAATCATATAAGGCTTGAGCGTCCCGGGTTTTTACCAGTAAAAAATTTGCATCGCTTGGGTATATGTGCAGTATGACCGGAAGTGCGGATAACTCTTTTTGAAGGATTTCTCTTTCTGAGACAAGCTCTTTTACCCATGCTTGTATTTCTCCGTTTCGTTTCAAGAGCTCCAAAGCGTGTTCCTGTGTCAACCGGTTAATGTTATAAGGATATTTTATCTTATTGAATATCTGAATAATATTTTTTGATGCAAAAGCCATTCCTAAACGTATTCCTGCACTTCCCCATGCTTTGGAAAAAGTCTGTAATACCACCAAGTTAGGGTATTGGTCGAGTTTCTCCAAAAGAGAAGGATAAGCAGAGAAATCTATATAGGCTTCATCGACAATAACAATGCCTTGAAAATTATCTAATATATACCGTATCTTTTCAAAGGAAAACGAATTCCCCGAAGGATTGTTCGGAGAGCATAGAAATAGCAGTTTACTGTTAGAGTCGGCTTCTGCCAGAAGTTTGTCCGGTTCGAAATCGAAATCGTTGTTGAGTCGGACAGGGCGGTATTCCACATTATTGATGTCGGCGCATACTTTGTACATTCCGTAGGTCGGATCGATGGCTATAACGTTGTCTATACCCGGCTCGCAGAAAGCCCGATATAAGAGATCTATCGGTTCATCGCTTCCTACGCCGAGAAAAATAGACTCTATGTTTACCCCTTTTAAATCGGCTATTTTTTCTTTAACTTTCCATTGTAGAGGGTCAGGATAGCGGTTATACGGAGTATTGTACGGATTTTCGTTGGCATCGAGAAAAACAGATGCTTCACCTTTAAATTCATCTCGTGCCGAAGAGTAAGGCTTGAGCCTCCATATATTGGGTCGAACCAGTTTTTCTAATTTTTTCATGCTGTGTTTATTATTGGTTTATTTTTGCGAGTCTTACCGATACGGCGTTTTTATGAGCGTCGAGCATTTCATTGGCGGCCATTATCTCTATAGTGTTCCCGAGATTCTGCAGTCCTTTCCGGCTGATTTCCTGAAATGTTATCTTTCGTATAAAGCTGTCCAGATTTACTCCGCTGTAAGCTTTTGCATATCCGCTTGTCGGTAAGGTATGATTTGTTCCCGAAGCATAGTCTCCGGCACTTTCAGGAGTATATGGTCCGAGAAAGACAGATCCTGCATTGATGACTCTTTCACTCAATTCCTGGTAGTTACTGCTTTGAATGATGAGATGTTCGGGAGCGTACTCATTGGTAAGGTCGATCACTTCATCCCAGTCGTTTAATAATACAAGGCGGCTGTGTTCTAATGATTTTTTTGCCAGATCTTTTCTGGGGAGCTGTTCGAGTTGACGCTCGATCTCTTGTTTTACGTTTTCGATCGCCGATTTTTCGGTAGTGAGCAATATCGATTGACTGTCTGCACCGTGTTCGGCCTGTGATAAAAAGTCCGAAGCCACAAATTCAGGAAAAGAAGAGCTGTCTGCAATAACTTCGACCTCTGATGGTCCGGCAGGCATATCTATTGCTACATCTTTCAGGCTCACGATCTGTTTTGCTGCAGTTACATATTGGTTTCCGGGACCGAATATTTTATAAACTTTAGGAACACTTTTCGTGCCGTATGCCATTGCTCCGATTGCTTGAATACCTCCTAATTTGAAAACCCTATCGACCCCTGCGGTACGAGCTGCAAAAAGAATTGCCGGGTGGATGTTTTCGTTTGCGTTACACGGGCTGCACATGATGATCTCACGGCAGCCGGCGATGCGAGCCGGTACGGCAAGCATTAATACCGTAGAGAACAAAGGTGCTGTACCTCCCGGAATATAAAGCCCGACTCGTTCTATGCCTACTGCTTTTTGCCAGCATGTTACTCCTTCGGTAGTCTCTATTTTTTGAGGTGTTATGGCCTGTGAAGCATGGAATTTAGCTATATTTTTTTTTGCTGTCAAAATAGCTTCTTTCAACTCTTTGTCAAGCAGCTTTTCGGCTTCGGCGAATTCGTTTTCCTGAACTTCCAGTTCTGACAATCTGACTCCTTGAAATTGTTCTGTATATGAACGTATCGCACAATCTCCGTTTTCTCGGATTTCGTTTAATATGTTTCTGACCTTTTCGTGTAAGGCTAAAGTATTCAAATGCGGACGTTCAGTGATTTTGTTCCAGTCATCTCGGGACGGATATTCGATGATTTCCATAATTATAATACCATTTTTTCGATGTTCAGTACCAATATACCTTCAGCTCCGGCAGTTTTTAGTTTGTTGATGATTTCCCAAAAACGTTTTTCTTCAAGAACCGTATGCACCGAACTCCAGCCCTCTTTTGCGAGAGGCATGATGGTGGGACTTTTGATTCCCGGTAAGACCTCAAGTATTTTATCTAAAGAGTTATTGGGAACATTCATCAGTATATATTTTTTGTCTTCGGCGGCTTGAACGGCATTGATTCGGAATATCAACTCTTCCAGTATTTCGAGTTTTTCGTCTGTCAGATTATTGTTGGCAATGAGTATAGCCTCCGATTCTACAACGACCTCGACTTCTTTCAGTCGGTTACTGACAAGGGTACTTCCCGAACTCACAATATCGAAAATCGCATCGGCAAGGCCTATTCCCGGAGCAATCTCTACAGATCCTGTAATAACGTGTATATCGGCATTTATGTGGTTGTCTTTTAGAAATTTGTTTAAGATTACCGGATAAGATGTCGCAATTTTACGTCCCGAGAACCATTCCAGACCTTGATACTCTTCGTCTTTAGGAATTGCGAGAGAAAGCCTGCATTTGCTGAATCCCAGATTTTTAACGATGCGAGCTTGCTTTTCCTTTTCCATAAATTCGTTTTTACCTACGATCCCTATGTCGGCGACACCGGAAGAGACCGAATCGGGAATATCATCGTCTCTTAGAAAAAGAATTTCTACGGGAAAATTCCGGGCGGGGATCAATAAAGTTCGTTTGGCTGAGGATAATTTGATTCCGGCTTCCGTGAGAAGTCCCATTGTGTCTTCATATAAACGACCTTTTGATTGAACAGCAATGCGTAACATGATAAATTGTTTTTATAAGTTTATAAATTAATTTTGTTCCGGACATAAAAAAAAGGCTTACCCGATCGGCAAGCCTTCTATTTATATTTCTTTTTTACAATACAATTACAGCTCACCTCATTTGAGTTAAGAATGATGATGACCGTGATGTAAAGTAATATTTGTCATAAGTCTTTTATTTTGATGTTGCAAATGTACATTAAATATTATTATTTGCAAATAATATGGCGTTTTTTCTTTTTGAATGTTCTTGAAAAAATGTCGAAACCGATAATTCGTTATTTATTTTTCTCTTTTTGACAAAGGAATGAAAGCTCCGAGAACGATACCGAATATTCCGTAAGCGATAAGCATACCGATTGTGTCTAATATGAGGTTCGGAAGAATGATATTATCCACTGCTATGTATAGACCTATTTCCATTAATATGGCTATTACGATCCCATATATCAAGCCTCTTATCCAATCATTTTTTGCCCAACTCAGTATTTTAATAAAGAAAAGACTGTATATGAATGCAAATATCCAGCCTGCAATTAATTGCAAGAAGAAAGCTCCTAAAATAGAATCGTCTGCTATTGATGATAAAAATATAGGTGAAATATAATTGAATGATCCGCTGATATTTTCGATAAAAGAGACAAATAATAAGGCAAGGGTTGCAAAAAATCCTCCTATGATAGGTTCTTGTATTTTTTTCATATTACTATAATTTTGCGGTTTGAAATAAAAAGATAACCGATATTTGTAGTGTTTATTCGTTTAGAGATCTCTTCAACAAACCGGACGATTTGTTGGTTAAACACATTTTATGGTCATTTTGTTTTTGTGTATTTATTTTTCGGGACGAAAAAATATTTAAAATTCGGAGAATTTTTTGTTGCAGTTGGATGGAAATAGGGGAGAAATAAATAATCTTAGAGCC
>NZ_CEWDCG010000190.1:0-5775 GCF_982436375.1 Coprobacter sp.
GAATATCGAAAAATATATAAATATGAAAAATACACCAATTGACTATGATATTGTAAATGAGACTATCGATGAGATGAGTATTCCAGATTTCGGAAAGGCAACTATTCGGGAGGTAGTCGCAATCGCATCACGTCTTGAAGAAAAAACAGGACAGGAATTTATTCATATGGAGATGGGAGTTCCGGGATTGCCTCCTGCCGCTGTCGGAGTAGAAGCTGAGATTGAAGCGTTACGTAACGGAGTTGCTTCGATTTATCCGGTTATAGACGGATTGCCTCGTCTGAAGAAAGAAGCTGCACGTTTTGTAAAAGCATTTATCGATGTTGATGTCGATCCGCAAGGTTGTGTCCCGGTAGTCGGTTCTATGCAGGGTACATTTACATCGTTTTTAGTGGCAGGTCAATGCAATCCGGAAAAAGACACGATTCTTTTTATCGATCCCGGTTTCCCTGTACAAAAACAACAAATAGTGGTACTTGGGTATAAGTATGAAGCTTTTGATGTGTATGATTTTCGAGGAGATAAGCTTCGGGAAAAATTGGAAAGTTATTTGGAAAAAGGAAATATCGCTGCTGTTATTTATTCCAATCCAAATAACCCTTCATGGATATGTCTCAAAGATGAAGAGTTGAGGACAATAGGAGATTTGGCAAATAAATATGACGTAATAGTTTTAGAAGACCTTGCTTATTTTGCAATGGATTTCCGAAAAGAATTGGGAACTCCTTTTCAGCCGCCTTACCAACCTACTGTTGCTCGTTATACCGATAATTATTTATTGTTGATATCGGGTTCTAAAGCGTTTAGTTATGCCGGACAGCGGATAGGTGTGGTCGTGATTTCCGATAAGTTGTATCATCGTGTGTATCCCGGGTTGACCGATCGTTATGGCGGAGGAACATTCGGATCGGTTTTTATTCATAGGGCTTTGTATGCAATATCTTCTGGGGTAAGCCATTCGGCGCAATATGCCATGGCCGCAATGATGAAGGCCGCTTCTGATCGGGATTTCGCATTTTTGGAAGAAGTAAAGGAATATGGACATAGAGCAAAGCGGTTAAAGGATATTTTTCTTCGGCACGGTTTTCATCTGGTATATGATACTGATTTAGGAGAACCTTTGGCTGATGGTTTTTATTTTACGATCGGTTATCCCGGAATGACAGGTGGAGAATTGATGAAAGAATTAATTTATTATGGTGTAAGTTCTATTTCTCTTATTACAACGGGAAGTCGTCAGGAAGGGATTCGGGCTTGTACTTCTTTTATCAAAGATAATCAGTATGATTTGTTGAACGAACGTTTGTCTCTGTTTGTCCGTCATCATAGCATATAAAGTTTTTCTGTCGATAGGATTGATTTAATGTTAATGATCTGCACCCCAAAAGTTAGATAAAAAACTTTTGGGGTGTATTTTTTATGATAACAATTGAGTAAAGCGGGATTTTTTTATTTTATTGGATTAATGCTTTTTCTTGAATTAATCTTTTTTACTTGAACAAAAAAGCTTGCCAACCCGTTTGTTAAGAATATATAGGAGGTTGTTTTTATGGATAAGAAACTTTTTATGAATCATGTTTGTACTTTATTCTTTCGTACTTCATCGAAGGAAATAAAACCGGGGACTCGATTTAAACAATTACGGGAATGGAATATTTTGTTGGCAGTATCTTTTGTAGAAATGGTAAAAGAAGAATATCAGGTAGAATTGAATAAAAAGGACTTTTTATATAATGATACGATAGAAGATTTGTATCGCTGTGTATGCAACAGGCAATAAAAAGTTGCTGAGAATTTTATTCGAAATAAAATGATATTCTTCAGATTTTGAACCGTTTGAAAAGAAAGAATGGTCGATTATTTCAGATTAAAAAAATGTGAAAAATTCGAAGGCCATTTGTATTGGACAGAACAATCAAGATTATTTTCATAAAAAATTAAATATGCTCTGAATAATGAAAAAAGAAGTAAGTTTGGTATTTCGGGGGTTGACATTGCACTCGCCTTTAATTTCGGTTGTTTTGGTTACCCGGCAACATGCAGATACTTTATGGCTTCGACTGGATGGCATATTGAATCAGCGTACTACTTTTGATACGGAAGTCGTGATCGTGGATCGTGGATCGAATGATGGGACAGGAGATATTTGTCAGGAGTATAAGGCTCTGTATCCTGATAAGGTACGGTTTTATACACGTGTTCCGGGAGATTTTCCTGAAAAAAGCCGAATTATACGGCTGAGAGGTGATCTTGGTATAATATGCCGGGATGAGGAGCTCTGGAGTGATATTTTCAAGTTGCAGCGTCAAGGGACTTTTTTGATGACTCATCCAGAGTATGATCTGTGTTTTCACAATGTGCGGGGTAGTAATATGCAGTATATGCGTTCCCGTGATTATTCTCCCGGGGAAATTACTGCAGGGAGGTTATTCAGGTATTATTCGCCTTTGTTTCGTTTATCAGGACGTCACTCAGCACATCATTTTTCATTGTATGAGAAAATTGGCGGGGATATTTTTACCCGATATTCATTTCGGGGGAAAATACGTTGTCTCGGTAATATTTATTCCGAAATGTTAGATAATACAAGTCGGAAAGCGAATTTACCTTTTCTTAAAAATAATTTTAGCTGGTAAGATGTGATATGAGCTTTGAACTATTTTCTAAAAAAAATGTTTTTTAGAACGTCTTCGACGAATGTTTCGTATGAAGAGATTGGGTGAAATCTGATACCCGATTTTAGGTAAAAGCAATCTTGAGTTTTGTCAGATTGAGATTCGATACGAGAATCGATAAAATAGAATAATAATATGTGCGGAATTGCAGGTGTAGTAGGAGAAGTTCCTAATATGAAGTCGTTACTAAAAAAGATGTCGCAAGTGCAGCTTCATCGAGGTCCGGATAATATGGGTTCATGGATATCTTGGGTAGTTGATTCTGAAATAGGAATGGTTCATAACCGGTTGGCGGTAAAACAGATAAAAGGCGATTCGGAACAGCCTTATATGGATGAGGATACCGGACTTATTCTGGTTTGCGATGGTAATATATATAATCATGTCGAACTGAGAAAATTATTGAGCCGTTATTATACATTTCATTCCGATACGGAGGAAGAGGTGATATTGAAGGCTTATCATCGTTGGGGGAGATCATGTCTCGATCGTTTTAATGGAATTTTTGCTATTGCCATATATGATCGGTCGGCAAAAACTCTTTTTATGGCGCGAGATCGGTTTGGAGTAAAACCTCTTTACTTTGCTTTGCAGAAAGGAAATTTATATTTCGCTTCCGAGATAAAAGCCTTATTTGCTGCCGGTATTCGCAAACAAATGTCATCCTGTCGCTGGGCTGGATATTTGGTTTATTCTACGTATGGAATGCCTTATGAAACATTCTGGGATGAAGTGTATCAGCTTCCGGCTGGATATTGCTTGTTTTTTAATTCTTCATCTTTGGATGTACGACAATGGTATGAATTCGATAAAGCAGTGCAGTCTGTCGAAATTCCTGAATCGGAGACAGAAGCAGCAGAACGTTTTTTATCATTGGCAGAGGAGAGTGTCCGCTATAATTTAGATGCGGCTGTTCCGGTCGGATTCAATCTGTCCGGAGGAATCGATTCCTCATTTTTGTTAGGTCTTATACATCGGTTATTTCCTCATGATCCGTTTAAAGTATATTCTTATTATGGCGGAGATAAATTTTCAGATGAAATTTTATGGACAGAGGAAATGCTTTCACATACAGAGTATCATTTGGAACAGGTACAACTTACTCCTGATATAGTGGTGAAAGAAGCTGTAAAAATCGCCCGTGTACAGGATGAACCTTATGACGGATTTTCATCATTGGCTTATGCTCGTTTATTTAGTACTGCTCATCGTCAGGGGACTACTGTCTTGTGTGACGGACTCGGCCTTGATGAGGTTTGGGCAAGTTATCCGAGAAAAGGGGATATGGACCAATCCGCAATTTGTTCTTGCTTGAAGTCCGATTTTAAAGAATTGGCGCACTTACCTGAATATCCGCATCCTTTTCGGGATGAAGAAGATAATCTGAGATATAGAGATTTGTTTTATGAACGTATTCCGCATATTCTTCGTTTTAATGATCGGGTGAGTATGATGCATTCTACCGAACTCCGAAAACCGTTTTTAGATCATCGTTTGATTGAGTATGCTTTTGCTTTACCGCATTATATGAAAGAACGTTCTTGTCAGGATAAGTGGATGATTCGCCAGATTGCGTCTCGGTTACTCCCGAAGAATGTGCGTTTAGCACCGAAGGGAAAAGCCGGACGTTCTTCGCGGTTATGGCTATCGAATGAGCTGCAAAATTGGGTAGGAGAATCTATTGACGGTCTGAGAGAAAGTGTTGCGTCTGACTGGATTGACGGGGAACAACTAAACCGACAATGGAACAGTTTTTTGGAAAAAGGAACAACAGCCCCTCAACATTTATGGAAATGGATCAATTTGCATATTATGTTGAATAAGGTCGTTTAGTGCATTTAGATAGGTTTTTAATTTACAAAGTTTCTCATTTAGTGTCTGATTGTTATCCGAGATTTTCTGTTTGGTTTATGGATATAGTTTTCGATAGGCCTTTATACGTTGTTGGATGTTTTTAGCAAGGCATTCGCTGTAAAGCCACGGTTCTGCGCCATGAAAGTCTCCGGTGTTGATGATCCCGAGAATAGGAGTATATTCGCTGCCGCTATAACCGGATAGGACAAGAACATTGTGTTCTGGAGATAAGGTGACGGTAATAGTATCATGAAGAATTGCCGGAGTAGCATCGGTTTTCCAGTTGACCGGATTTATGCACATAGCGGACGGAACACTTATTACAGGCTTTATATATTTTATATCAGAAACTGAGTTATAACAGATTGTAACACCGAGGTCGAGAGAATCTTTTGCAGCTCGGAGGTTCTTACATTCTGCCGTGTCTTGGGGAGTGACTTTGTAGCCGAGAACATAGGCGGCAACCATCCGTTTCTTGACATCATCGGGCATCGTTTTTATGAGTTCGACAACCGATTTCCCTCCCTGACTGAACCCGGCTAAGATGAACGGGCGATTATTATTATTTGTGTTGATGAAATATTGAAATGCTTTTTGGACATCGTTGAATGAAACCGTATGATAGCGCCGATTGATGGTGTCTTCATTGCATGTAGCCCAAGAGTTAAGAGTAATGTGCCGGTAATATGGAGCATAAAAGTTATTTTTCTGTCCCATATATTGGGCTATTTTGGAGATTTCGATAGCCATATCATCTCGGTGATCTTTAATATTGACTGGATCGGCATAGTGGCATATTTGTCCGTCATTGGTGTACCAGTCGAATTCCCATGTTGAAACTATATAGAATACATCAGCACCGCAACTGTCCGTATCATTGAGATTTGTGTACCACATTTTGTTGTCAGTATAATCCGGTTCAGAGGGAATATAAGCATTTTCGATATCGGAATGACGAGAGTTGCAAGCACTCCATATCGTCATTAATAAAATTGTATATATGATTTTATACATAAAGATTTTTTTATACACAGTTTATATTACATCAGATAAAATAAAGGTTCTCGAAAGATTTGTTTATTTTATTTTGAGGATACATAAATAGTTGTTGACAAAGGTATTATAATTCTTTATAAAAACAAAGAGTTGATATTTTGATTATTGTTGCATACTTTCTCACAAACATTTTCTCTTTTTCGCTTCGGCTTTTTATATAATTTAGCTTTTATCACTATCTTTGTGACTA
>NZ_CEWDCG010000191.1:0-5762 GCF_982436375.1 Coprobacter sp.
AAACTTTGTGTATGAATTAGTTGGCTAATTTTATACTATTTACTGAATCTCCCTATATAACTAAAATAAAAAAGCCAGACAATTTTTTGAAATTATCTGGCTTATACTTTGTTGAATCTACTTTATTCATTAACTCCTGCTAATTCCGGATCTATCATAATACGCCCGCAATATTCACAAACGATGATTTTTTTTCGAAGTTTAATATCAAGTTGTCTTTGTGGCGGAATCTTATTGAAACAACCGCCGCAAGCGTCACGTTGAATATAAACAACAGCCAATCCGTTTCTCGCATTTTTTCTGATTCTCTTAAATGCGGCTAATAAACGGGGCTCTATATGTTGTTCGAGTTTTTTCGCTTTTTCACGCAGTTTTTCCTCGTCTTGTCTTGTCTCTGCAACAATTTCATCCAATTCACCTTTCTTTTCTTGTAAATCGGCTTTTCTTTCTTCAAGAGTAACTCGACAGTTTTCTACTTCTTCTTTTTTTGCTTTTTCCTGTGCTGAAAACTCTTTGATACGTTTTTCACAAAGTTCGATTTCCAAAGTTTGGAATTCAATTTCTTTAGTTAAAAAATCAAATTCTCGATTGTTTCTTACATTGTTCTGTTGTGCAGTATATTTATCAATTAAGGTTTGCGCATTCTGTATTTCTACTTTCTTCGCAGCAATAGCAGATTGTAACTCTCCTATTTCTGTATGAAAGTTCTGAACACGAGTTTCGAGACCTGCAATCTCATCTTCAAGATCTTGTACCTCCAAAGGAAGCTCTCCTCTTAGAGTTTTGATTCTATCGATCTCAGAAAGCATTGTTTGCAATTCGTACAGTGCTTTCAATCGATCTTCCACTGTATATTCTTTTTCAACTTTTGTCTTATCAGTAGCCATGCTTACAAATAATTTATCGGATTTGTTTCTACCTTTGTATAATGAACTGCAAAGTTAGGGAATTTTTTTGTAATAATATCACAAAATATATCTTTTGTGTATTGTTCGGTTTCGTAATGTCCTACTTCTGCCAATAATATATGTTCGTCATATCCAAAATAATCATGATATTTAATTTCTCCAGTAATAAATACATCTGCATCTGATGCTATTGCTTGAGAAATCAAAAAAGCTCCAGCACCTCCACACAATGCAACCCTACGAATTCTGCGATTTCGGAGATTGGAATATTTTATACATCCAGCATGAAACACTGTTTTAGTACGTTGTAAAAAGTCCATTTCATCCATAGGACACAAAAGTTCCCCTACTACTCCTGATCCAACTTTAACCCATTGGTTTTCAATTTTTATAAAATCAAATACCGGTTCTTCATAAGGATGAGTTTTTAAGAGTGCCTGAGTCGCTACCTCTTTTAAATATTCAGGGAGAACCGTTTCGATCCGAGTTTCTTCTTCTTGATGTAAATTCCCGATAGTCCCACAATAAGGATGCGAATCTAATCCTGCACGAAAAGTTCCGAATCCATTGCTATTGTAGCTGCACAAGTCATAATCACCGATATTTCCACATCCTGCGGTAAATAAAGCATTTCGTACAATATCGGCATGAGAAACCGGCACATAAGTAACAAGCTTAAGCAACTTTCCACCTTGAGGCATCAAAATAGAAAGATTAGTCAATCCAAGCTTTTCTGCCATTTTAAAATTGACTCCAGACCAAGCATTGTCCAAATTGGTATGTGAAGCATAAATGGATATATTATGTTGTATTGCTTTTATAACTGTTCTTTCCACATAGTTCTTGCCTGTAAGCGACTTTACGCCTTTAAAAAGTAAAGGATGGTGTGATATAATTAAATTAACCCCCAAACTTATAGCTTCGTCAACGACTTCTTCAGTGACATCTATGCATAATAATGCCCCCGTAGCTTCAGAATACTTATCTCCCACCTGCCAACCGGCATTATCGTAATCCTCTTGCAAAGACAAGGGAGCTATTTCTTCTATACACGTTGCTATATCACTGACTTTCATACATACGATTATTTGTCGTGAATATCTAATTTTAATTGCAATTCCTCTAATTGAGATTCATCCAATACAGACGGAGCTCCACTCATAGTATCACGCCCAGAATTATTCTTAGGGAAAGCTATACAGTCCCGAATAGAATCTAAGCCGGCAAATAAGGAGACTAACCGGTCCAAACCAAATGCCAATCCTCCGTGAGGTGGAGCACCATACTTAAATGCATTTATTAAAAATCCAAATTGATATTGAGCCTTCTCTTCGGTAAATCCGAGGACTTTAAACATTTTATCTTGTAATTCACTATCATGTATCCGGATTGACCCTCCACCCAACTCGACTCCATTAAAAACCATGTCATAGGCATTGGCTCTTACTTTCCCGGGATCGGTATCCAATAAAGCAATATCCTCAGGTTTAGGCGAAGTGAACGGGTGATGCATTGCATAATAACGTTGAGTTTCCTCGTCCCATTCCAATAACGGGAAATCGATAACCCATAACGGTGCAAATTTATCTTTGTTGCGAAGGCCTAATCGGTTGCCCATTTCAAGACGTAATTCACAAAGAGCCTTCTGTGTCTTTATTCTATCACCAGCAAGAATTAAAATCAAGTCTCCAGGTTTAGCATTAAATCTCTCTGCCCATTTCAGAAGATCTTCTGTACTATAAAATTTATCCACAGAAGATTTAAACGCCCCGTTTTCATCATAACGGACATATACCAACCCTTTAGCCCCGATCTGAGGTCGTTTAACAAATTCCGTTAGTTCATCCAATTGTTTTCTTGTATATGTCGCACATCCTTCAGCACAGATTCCGGCAACATATTCAGCATTGTCGAATACTCCGAAATCTTTCCCGATAGTCAAATCTTTTAATTCGACAAAACGCATTCCAAAACGCAAATCTGGTTTGTCACTACCATAATATTTCATCGCGTCAGCCCACGTCATTCTGGGAAATGGCTCAGTAAAGTCAATCTTTTTTATTTCTTTAAAAAGATGCTTTATCATTCCCTCAAAAGTATTTAAGACGTCTTCTTGTTCAACAAAAGACATTTCACAGTCGATTTGGGTAAATTCGGGTTGACGGTCTGCCCGCAAGTCTTCATCTCTAAAACATTTTACAACTTGAAAATAACGGTCAAAACCGGAGACCATTAATAACTGTTTAAACGTTTGTGGTGATTGAGGTAGCGCATAAAACTCTCCGGGATTCATTCTCGACGGCACGACAAAGTCTCGAGCTCCCTCCGGAGTAGATTTGATCAACATCGGTGTTTCTATTTCAAGAAAATTTTGCTGATCAAGATATCTACGAACTTCAAATGTCATTTTATGACGTAACTCTAAGTTTTTCCGAACACAATTCCGCCTTAAATCTAAATAACGATATTGCATCCGCAGATCATCACCTCCATCACTGTCGTCTTCAATTGTAAAAGGAGGAACATCAGATGCATGCAATATTACTAAATTAGATACGATAAGTTCAATATCTCCTGTTGGTATATTTTTGTTTTTATTTGATCTTTCTTTAACGATCCCTGAAACTTGAATCACAAATTCACGGCCTAATTTGTTTGCCTGATCACAAAGTTCCGGATTATTTTCATGATTAAATACTAATTGAGTAATCCCGTAACGGTCACGAATGTCAATAAACGTCATTCCTCCCATTTTCCGCGTTCGTTGTACCCAACCAGCCAATGTAACATTCTTGTCTGTATCGGATAATCGCAACTCTCCACATGTATGCGTTCTGTACATATTTATAGATTTTTAATTTATAACCTATCTCTTTTCGGCAGCTATATGCCAAAAAATATTTATGCAAAATTACGACAAAACATTGTTTGTGCAAGTAAAGGTGAGGGAAAGTTTTATTGTTATTACCGAATCTTATATCAGTTCTTTTAATTGTTTCTTCAACGATATTTTTATATTATGAATCTGACTTTTTACCGTACCGAGAGGAATATCCAATTTTTCAGCAATTTCGTCGTATTGATAACTTGATAAATATAAACCAAAAATTATACGATTTTTCTTACTCATCCCTGCAATAACCTTATTTATCCATTCTAAGTCGTAATTCGCATCTGTTCCATCGATCATACAAGGTTCTGACTTCAAATCATCTATACGACAAACCGACTCATGTGCCAATAAAAGTTTTCGATAATCATTAATGAAGGTATTTTTCATAATAGCACACATCCACGCTCTTAAATTGGTATCTTCAATGAACTTTTCCCTGTTTTCTAATGTTTTAAGTAAAGTCTCTTGCAATAAATCTTTTGCCGCTTCATGATTCTTGGTTAGGGAATAAGCAAATCGGTATAAGAATGGCTGTAATCTGGTTAACTCGTCAACGAAATTTACAAATTTCATAATAGATCATTCGATATTTATGTAAAAAGCCTCCGCTGACAAAAAGTGATCTCACCTACTTTTTTTGGAAAAACACGATATGACGTGTTCAGCGGAGGCTTATAATGCTTCTACTGCACGCCATTCGATATTTCCATTTTGTAAGTGAGATGCACAAAAATAAGGATAATTTTTAATAATTCATGATTTCTCGTAAAATATTACTTTCAAAAAAGGGAATAATAGTTCAAATAATAAAAGAGTCCGCTTGCGGTTAACAAGCGGACTCTAATACACTATTCAGATCTTTCTTATTTCTTAAAATAACGATTGTATAAACCTTCAAAACCTTTACCATGACGTGCTTCATCTTTGCACATTTCATGAACTGTATCATGAATTGCATCTAAGTTTTGTTGTTTTGCCAGAGTTGCAATTCGTTTTTTATCTTCACAAGCCCCAGCTTCAGCTTCCATCCGTTTTTTCAAATTTGTCTTAGTATCCCAAACTACATCTCCAAGCAATTCTGCAAACTTAGCCGCATGTTCAGCTTCTTCCCAGGCATAACGTTTAAATGCTTCCGCTACTTCAGGATAGCCTTCACGATCAGCCTGACGACTCATTGCCAAATACATACCAACTTCGGTACACTCTCCCATAAAATGAGCATTTAATCCTTCTAAAATTTCCGGGTCAACACCTTTTGCAATGCCTAATACGTGCTCATCAACAAATTGTAATGCACCTTCTGTTTCTACAAGTTCTTTGAATTTACTCTTCGGTTGTTTACATTGAGGACAAAATTCCGGAGCTTCTTCTCCTTCATGAACATAACCGCATACTGTACAAATAAATTTCTTTTTCATAATGTAAGAATTTGAATTTAAATAATTTATGTGTTTTTTGTTTCTATATCCTTTAGGCATTGAGTACAATAACCCTTACAATATAATTGAACTTCGGTAATTTTTATTTTTTCCGAATCTTCTTTGAATATAATATTTTCTTTTATCGGTAAATCTTTTATACAACCGCATTTACTACATCTAAAATGAGCATGAGGAGTTATGTCTGCATCATATCTGCTGTTTTTATCATCGATTGTCAGCATTTGTACCGCACCCTGCTCTACAAGTATTTTCAATGTATTGTATACAGTTGTACGGGATAATGTCGGAATATCAGGATATAAATCGCTAAATATCATATCTGCAGTCGGATGAATTCTATTCTCTATCAAATAATCCATAATAGCAATTCTTTGAAGAGAAGGTTTTATCCCATGAGAAACTAATCTTGTATATCCTTTTTCTTGACTCATTTTATATTTGTAATAATTACAAATTTTAATTTGATGCAAATATAAAATAGATTTTTAATTTCATAATTACATTTACAAAGATTAACAT
>NZ_CEWDCG010000192.1:0-5520 GCF_982436375.1 Coprobacter sp.
CTCTTTTTCTTATTTAATGAAAGATTCCTTGCTACTTGTTATTTGGAGAGGATCATTTATTATAGAATCAAAGCAGATTCGTAATCTGAAACGGGAAAATAGATTTTTATGTTATAAAACATACGCTTTTGAATGACAACATTAGTGAATAAGCGTTATTTTTACACCAAATATACAATATAAAAATAATTATCATGGCAAACACTGATTCTCAAAAAGGAAAGACTTTTTCCGGGCTTCTCAAAGAGAAGTTTGATACTCAGATAGCCGGGAAACCGGTAGCGCTTTATACTCTTACCAATAAAAACGGAGCAGAGATTTGTATTACCAATTTTGGAGGTATTGTGGTTTCTCTTATGATACCCGATGTTTCCGGAAAGATGACCGATGTGGTTTTAGGGCATGAATCGATAGAGGAATATCTGAATACTCCGGAGAAATTTCTCGGAGCTTTGATCGGCCGCTACGGAAATCGTATAAAAAAAGGTTCGTTTGTTTTGGATGGAACACGTTATAATATTCGTTCCAATAATCCGGACTGTGTATTGCATGGCGGTATAGTAGGTTATAATAACGTTGTGTGGGATGCCCGTCAACAAGATGATCAGACATTAGAACTGACTTACCTTTCGAAAGACGGAGAAGAAGGTTTCCCGGGCAACCTTTTCGTGAAAGTGATTTATCAGCTTACTGATAATAATGCAATGAAAATCGATTATGAAGCATTTACCGATAAACCGACCGTAGTGAATCTTACTCATCATTCGTTTTTTAATTTGAATGGAGACGGAGGAGGAGAGGTTACCAACCATAAAGTGATGATCAATGCCGATCATTTTACGCCCATGGATGATAAATCTGTACCTACAGGAGAAATACGTCCGGTGAAAGATTCTCCTATGGATTTTACTGAACCTCACGAAGTGGGAGAACGAATTGATAGTAATTATGAACAACTTATTTTCGGAAAAGGGTATGATCATAATTATGTGTTGAATAAGAATTATCCCGGTGAAATGACTTTAGCGGCTAAAGCCGTTTCTCCTAAAACCGGAATTTCTATGGAGGTGCATACGACCGAGCCGGGAGTACAGCTTTATACCGGAAATTGGTTAAATGGTTTTATAGGGAAAAAGGGACGCAGTTATTCTGAACGTACGGCAATTTGTTTTGAAACACAGCATTTTCCCGACAGCCCGAATAAACCGCATTTCCCATCAACGGTATTGCGTCCCGGTGAGATATATACTCAGACTTGTATATACACGTTCGGCATAGAAAAATGATGAAGTGAAACAGCACAGAAAAATTTTGCGAATATTCGATTACATAGGTATTATGCATTTTAATCTGTACGAAAAAATCAAAATAACTAAATAATTTATCAACAGTAAAAAAACTATGAGTGACACAACTAACAAGAAGAATTATGCATTGCCTATTGCAATGATGTTCGCCCTGTTTGCAATGATTTCATTTGTAACGGGACTTACCAATCCGCTGGGTGTAATTGTAAAGAATCAGTTCGATGTTCCGAACTGGATGACTCAGTTGGGTAATGCCGCCAATTTTATCGCTTATGCTTTTATGGGTATTCCGGCGGGTATGATGCTTAAAAAAATAGGATATAAAAAAACGGCTCTTGCAGCTATTGCCGTTGGTTTTATCGGTGTAGGTATTCAGTTTTTTTCGGGACAGCTCGATAACTCCAGTAGTTTCGGAGTTTATCTTGCAGGTGCATTTGTTTCCGGTTTTTCTATGTGTATGCTGAATACGGTCGTGAATCCGATGTTGAATACATTGGGTGGTGGAGGAAAAAGAGGAAATCAGTTGATTCAGTTCGGTGGTTCTTTGAATTCCATTTCGGCAACGATCGTTCCTATTCTCGTAGGTTATTTGATCGGTAACGCAGCTAATGCGAAGATCAGCGATGCTTCTCCGGCATTGTTTATTGCTATGGGTATCTTTGCCGTAGCCTTTATCGTGTTGTCGATAATGAGTATTCCGGAGCCTCACATGGAGCCGGCTAAGGCTAAGACTGAAAAAGATACGCACAGTGCGCTTTCTTTCCGTCATTTTATATTGGGGGCTGTAGCGATTTTCTTATATGTGGGAGTTGAAGTGGGAATTCCGAATTTCTTGAATTTGTTTTTGACGACGTCGCCCGATGCTTCCGGTGCTACCGGCATGGGAATCGATGCTGCTATGGCAGGATCGATTTGCGGTACTTACTGGTTCTTGATGATGGTCGGACGTTTATTCGGAGGTATTCTCGGCGGTAAATATTCAAGTAGAACCCAGATGATTTTTGTGTGTACATTGGCTTTGATATTTTTGTTGATCGGAATATTCGCTCCGACGACCAGTCAAATATCCATGCCGGTATTCAAGTCCGATATCAGTTTCGGTATGACAACAGTTCCCGTAGGAGTAATGTTCTTTGTCCTTTGCGGACTCTGTACGTCGATTATGTGGGGTGGAATCTTTAACCTTGCAGTCGAAGGATTAGGTAAATATACTGCTATGGGATCGGGTATATTTATGGTAATGGTTTGCGGTGGAGGTATTTTGCCGTTGTTACAAGGCGGTGTAGCCGATATCTTCAGCAACTATATTGTCAGCTTCTGGGTAGTATTCGCAGCAGTTTGCTATATGCTGTATTATGCCTTGATCGGTAGTAAAAACGTAAATACCGATATTCCTGTAGAATAAACATTTTTATTTTTTTCCGAATTATTCGGTTTGGAGGTAATATTTAAAAAAGATAATAATTATGGATAATAAAATAGTCAGAGAAAAATTTGCAGAATTATTTGGAACAGCCGGAGATCTTTATTTTTCACCGGGGCGGGTAAATTTAATTGGAGAACATACCGATTATAATGGCGGTTTTGTTTTACCGGGAGCTATTGATAAAGGTATGTTGGCTGAGATAAAACCGAATGGAAAGAATATAATCCGGGCTTTTGCTGTCGATCTTAATGAATATTCGGAGTTCGGTATGAACGAGGAAGACGCTCCGAAAGAAAGCTGGGCTCGTTATATTTTTGGTGTCGTGCGCGAAATAATTAAACGCGGAGGAAAAGTCGAAGGTTTTGATACAGCATTCTCGGGAGATGTTCCTCTGGGGGCGGGTTTGTCTTCTTCTGCAGCGTTGGAAAGTACGTTTGCTTTTGCTCTGAATGAGATATTTAATCTGGGTATCGATAAGTTCGAACTGGCAAAAATAGGACAAGCTACCGAACATAATTATTGCGGTGTGAAATGCGGTATTATGGACCAATTTGCTTCGGTATTCGGTAAGGAAGGTCACTTGATCCGTCTGGATTGTCGTTCTTTAGAATACGAATATGTTCCTTTTGATCCGAAAGGGTATAAGGTCGTGCTGATAGATTCTGTGGTGAAACATGAACTGGCTTCATCGGCTTATAACAAACGGAGAGAGTCTTGTGAAGCTGTTGTTGCGGCAATTAAGAAAAGACATCCTGAAGTGGAACTGTTACGTGACGCAGATATGAAAATGCTCGATGAAGTGAAGAATGAAGTGTCGGCAGAAGATTACCGTCGTGCGGAATATGTAATTGAGGAGATACAACGGTTGCTCGATGCTTGTGATGCTCTTGAAAAAGGCGATTATAAAACTGTAGGAGAGAAAATGTATGGTACTCATCACGGCATGAGTAAGCTTTATGAGGTAAGTTGCGAAGAGCTCGATTACTTGAATGATGTAGCCCGTGAATGTGGAGTTACAGGCTCTCGGGTAATGGGAGGCGGATTCGGCGGTTGTACGATAAATCTTGTGCCTGAGGATAAATATGATAATTTTATCACGACTGCTGTTAAAGGATTTACTCAAAAGTTCGGAAAAGAACCCAAGGTATATCCGGTGAAGATCGGAGCAGGATCACGTAAATTATAATACATAGTCTGATATGGCGGGTATCCGGAATCGAATGTAACATCATTTCGGATACCCGCATTTTATTTTTAACTTATGCATGAAGACAGTTTTTATGGAGTTCAGGCACGTTTCCTGATAGCAGTAGATTGTACGATACTCGGATTTATCGACAATGAAATCAAGCTGCTTACGTTTCGAAGAAAAATCGAACCTAAAAAAGGCGGACTTTCTTTATTGGGAGGTTTTATGAATGAAAATGAAAATATCGATCAGGCGGCGAGTCGGGTGTTGAAGACTTTGACAGGGCTTGACAATATTTATATGCAGCAGGTAAAAGCCTACGGAAATGTAGATCGTGATCCCGGAGAGCGAGTGATATCTGTGACTTATTATGCTCTGATTAATGTGACCGATTATGCTAATAGTTTGTTACCGGAAAGTGATTTGGAATGGATTTCGCTGGACAGGAAAAGAGAACTTATTTTCGACCATGAACAGATGCTTGATGATGCTATATTGCTATTGCGGCGTCATGCGGCACTGCATCCGATAGGATTTAATCTGTTGCCTGAGAAGTTTACATTGACGCAATTGCAGTCGCTTTATGAATCGATTTATGGTGAAACGATGGATAAGCGTAACTTCCGTAAAAAAATTTTAGGGATGGACATTCTTGAACGGCTTGATGAAAAAGATAAAAAAAGCTCTAAACGTGGAGCTTATTATTATGTGTTTAATCGTCAACGATATGAATCGATGCTCGATAAAGGATTTGTATTCACTATGTAAGAGGTTGATGTGATCGGGGTGGAGTTTGCTATGAGAGCCATGCGTAAATTTGAAAAATAGTTTTGTAAGTTTTGAGCAGGTTTGTAAATTTGAACTTGTTTACGGCTTTTGTTAATGTCGGTGGATTGTAAATTTAAAATGCGATGATTATGAAGAAATTGATTTTTGTTGTTCTTTTGTGTATCACGTCTTTAAGTTTTGCGAATGCGCAAAAAATGCAGTAGGGTTTCGTTTCGGAGGAGGTGCTGAGTTTCTTTATCAGAGAGATTTGAGTACTAAAAATTTTCTTCAGTTTACATTAGCTATTCCCAATTACGAGGGATTGTCGTTGACCGGTATATATAATTGGCGGTGCTGTCAGTGGGATTGGACACCCCGAACTTGTGATTGGTATTTAAATGCCGGAGTCGGTGGAGCATTAGGATTTTATGATTTCGATGATTCGGGGCTTTTGTTCGGAGTAGCCGCTTCTTGTGCTTTCGGCTGCCAATTTAAAAAAGTGCTCATTTCTCCCGAAGTCGATTATCGTCCGGTTATTGGTACGGTTATCGGAGGATATAGCGAAGGTTTCTTTACTCCCGGTTTTTGGAATTTCGGACTGGTTGTGGCATTTCATTTTTAATGGCGGTTCTGTTTTTTTTAAACATTTATTTAATACTGAACCGGGCGATCATCGAATGGCGTAGTTTGATGGTGCGAAACGAGCCGAAGGATTGGGCTTGAGATGAAATCATATTGCTTTGTGCAGAAAGAGTATAGTCGTTTATACTTTCTTGCGGTTTTACAATGCGTATGACATTTCCTAATTGTTTACCGAGAGATTCAGTGAG
>NZ_CEWDCG010000193.1:0-5484 GCF_982436375.1 Coprobacter sp.
CAGAACTTATCGGAAATATCCGTTTCGATTAATAAAATGCAAAAAACAAAATATTTCTCTTTAAAAATTTAATCATTATTGTATATTTGCGATAATATATCAGATTTAATGCTATGATGAACAGATTTTTAACATTCGCATGTCTATGCTTGTTTTCCACACAAGGTTTCTCCGGGACTTACTGTAATGCAATACCTGAATATCTGTCGGTCGGACAAGAATATTCCACCCGACCAAAGGAGTGTACACAAAACAATCGACCATCTGCAATTTGTGATGTCACGTTAAAACGAGCCGCTACTTTGGTCGGAAGGGGCTCTTCCGAAGCGATATTGTTTTTCAACGTCAGAACTACCGATACAGAAAATCCGCACCGGCTAAAAGGCATAAATATTGATCTCAAAGGATCTACGAACATAACAGATATTACCGCACTAAAAATTTACAGTCAAAATACAGACGACCGGTTTAAACCAGAGACGGCAACGTTATGCGCCTCTGTTACCGACATTTCATCCGATGATATTCATATCGCATTTGACAAACCGCTCTCTTCGGGTAACAATTATTTCTATATCGTAGCTTCGGTAAGAAACAATGCTTATGAAGGAAACCGTATAAACATCAGATTATTGTCTTTAGAATCGACTATCGGATTTTGTACGCTATCGCAAAATGAAGCCGGAGGAACAACAGAAATCATTCTGGAACGTAAACTGCTTTTCGCTCCCGGAGATGAAGGTTCGAAATATTATCGTATTCCCGCTTTAGCGACAGCCGCTGACGGCTCTTTGATCATGGTCGCAGACAAAAGATGGACGCAATTGAACGACTTGCCCTCACATATAGACATTGTTGCCAAACGCAGTGTAGATAAAGGGAAAACCTGGTCGGCCACATCGATTGTAGCCGGAGCTGATGATGACTTAAAGGGATATGGAGATCCGCTATTGATCGTAGATAAGAAAACGGGAGATATTCTGTGTATCTATGCCTTCGGACAAGGATTATGGCAATCTACCGCATCCGATCCTATCCGTATAGGGTTGTCACGCAGCAAAGATAACGGGAAGACATGGACTCCTACCGAAGATATTACCTCGCAAATATACGGCGCGGAATGTAAAGACCCCGTACGCCGTAACTGGCACGGAGCTTTTGCCGCTTCCGGACGAGGCCTACAACTGAAAGACGGACGCTTGATGTTCGTCCTTGCCGTACGAACTCCTGACACACGGCCATGGGGCGGCAATTTATCAAATTATGCATGCTACTCCGATGATGGCGGCAAAACATGGGCCGTATCAGAAAATGCAGCCACATCTGCCGGAGACGAGGCCAAACTGGTAGAGCTGAACAACGGCAATATAATGATGAGCATTCGCAGTCCTAAAAACCGCACGTTCAGTATTTCGACAAACCGGGGAGTCAATTGGTCGGAAGCTTCGAAAAACACCGATTTAAAAGAGCCTGCATGTAACGGAGACATACTTAACTATGCATCGATTCTCGGGCTAAGAAACAAATCCTGTATTCTGCATTCTCTCCCCAATGACACAACAATACGGCAAAACGTATCTATAGCTGTCAGTTATGATGAAGGATCGACCTGGCCTATAAAGAAAACGATATGTCCGGGCTATTCTGCTTATTCTACAATGACCGTATTACCAGACGGAACGATCGGCATTGTCGTCGAGGAAGGCAAATGGGACAAAAATCTACCGGGAGAAGACGGATTCAGCCTGTATTTTATGCGGTTCTCATTAGATTGGATCACGAACGGCACTGACAGATATGCCCTACCCCGATATTCTACCTATTATTATCAACGTGCGTCTTTATTCGACATATTGCCAATCACGTCCAAAGACATTGTTTTTTTAGGAAACAGTATCACAAACGGCTGCGAATGGCACGAACTTCTTAAAAACAAAAATGTCAAAAACAGAGGAATAAGCGGAGACGTCATTAGCGGCATAAATGATCGCATAGACGAAATTCTGAAAGGGAAGCCATCCAAAATATTTTTAATGGCAGGCATAAACGATATTTCTAAAGGTCACAGCATCACAGAAATTACCGGGAATATCGACAAATTAGTAAAAAAGATTAAAAAAGTTTCTCCCAAAACGAAATTATACCTACAAAGTCTACTACCTGTAAACGACTATTTCGGGAAATTCGAGGAACACACATCCCGCTGGCAAATGGTTGTCCCGATCAATGAAGAACTGAAAAAAATCGCAAAGGAAAATAAACTGACCTATGTCGACGTTTACTCCCTTTTTGCCAACTCTTCAGGTAAAATGAATATCCAATATACCAATGACGGACTACATTTATTAGGACCGGCTTATGCCATGTGGCGAGATCTTATAAAACCTTATGTAGAAGAGTAAGTATCTGTTTAAATTTTCTAAATAAAACCGGAAATGAATATTACGAGATTTGTTTCCGGTTTTTTATATTTATATCTCCCAAATATCAAGATTCCGAACAGAGGCTCTTTTTTCCGTCTCTACCCAAAGCGACCAGATAAAGCCCGACAAATGTCAACGCCCCATTTATCATCAGCATCTCATATCCCAGTTTATAACCATATAATTCTCTCAACAAGAAATCGAGACCGAAGCAAAGAGCCGGAGACAACAATGCGATGTAAGGTATCCATTTATCCCGAGGATTTCCGTGCATGAAAAGTCCATAAGAAAAAAGACCGAGCAACGGACCGTAAGTATAACCCGCTATCGTATAGATAGCATCGATAATACTTTTATCATTCACAGCCCTGATCACGCAAATAATAATGACAAAAAGCAACGAAATGAAAACATGCGCCCGTTTACGCCATAATACCGCTTTTGAAGCCGGATATCTCCCGACCTCGAGAATATCGACACAAAACGAGGTAGTGAGAGCCGTCAATGCCGAGTCGGCACTGGAAAAAGCAGCCGCAATAATTCCTATGCAGAAAAACAACAGCACCGGAAATCCTAAATATTGCGTAGCAAAAAACGGAAGCATTTCATCGCTCAGAGCAGGTATAGCTATTTGCTGCTGACCGGCAAACGTAATCAGCAAAATCCCCAAAACAAGAAACAAAAGATTTACCGGAAGAAAAGCGACTCCGTAAAAGTACATGTTTTTCTGAGAAGCCTTCAAGGTCCGTATAGAGAGATTTTTTTGCATCATATCCTGATCGAGCCCCGTCATAACAATCGTTATGAATATGCCGCTGAAAAATTGCTTAAAAAAATTCTGTTTTGTCTGCCAATCATCAAAAACAAAAATCCGATCCATACCGCTGTTTCTGACCGTATTCACCACTCCGGAAAAATCGAGCTGCATCTTATCGGTCAACTGCCAAATTATCAACACTAAAGCTCCCAGTAAAAAAGCTGTTTGCAGAGCATCCGTCCAAACAATCGTCTTTATTCCGCTTCTGTGGGAATAGAGCCAAATAAGCGCAACGATCACAGTCGATGTAACGACAAAAGGCACATTCCATGCATCGAACACAAAACGTTGTAAAATAAGTACGACAATGTAAAGACGTGCAGCTGCACCTATGATTTTAGAAAGCAAGAAAAACGATGCCCCGGTTTTATAAGCATTTCGACCGAAACGCTTTTCAAGATATGTATAAATAGACGTAAGATTAAGCTTATAATAAAGCGGCAACAATATCTTTGCAATAACGAGATATCCTACCGTAAACCCCAAAACGGTCTGCAAATAAGTCATGTCGATACTCAACGGCATACCGGGAACAGAAACAAACGTCACTCCGGAGATAGATGTACCGATCATTCCGAACGCAACCAAAAACCAAGGAGATTGTTTCCCTCCCAAAAAAAATGTGTCATTATCGCTTTTACGCCCGGTCAAATGCGATATAAGCATCAGAAAAGCAAAATAGATGACAATAATAAGTAAAATAACCGTACCGTTCATTCTTTCTCGTAATAAAGGCCGAAATTACCCTAAATCAATTTTGTCTGAAATAATAAGTAATCGTTCCCCTCTCGGTAACCGCACCCGGTTTTCTTTCAAAAACAGCTTTCCGTGCAGCCGCTTCGGCTCTTGCCCGTAACGTAAGATTGGCATATGCCGTTCCGCGACTGCCGCTCGGCGTAGCCGCAGCCTGAGTTACTTTTCCCTGAGCATCGACATATATCGAAACAACGATCGTTCCCTCATCATTACTGGCATCATATTGAGGAATAGGCAATTCCCCTTTTAAACCTCGACCGCCCAAATCATAATCTCCGTAACCGGGAGAGCCATGTTTAGCACCGGTAGTACTATTTCCGTTCGGGCTTCCTTCTGCTCCAGAACCCTTATCCGATGTTCCTCGATTAGATCCGGCATGCCCTTTACTGAAAGCATTGGCCACTTGATTTTTAATTCTATTATCTACCTCAGGCTTCGGTTGTGTTTTTTTCTCGGGCTCAGGCTGTTGCTTATCCTCTTTCTTTTTATCCGGGACAGCTACACTCTCCTCTATATCCTGTGTGATAGATTCTTCGGACGCTTCATCCGGTATCTCGGCCTCTATCGCATCAGCAACGTTCTGCCCGCTCATTTCGGGTTGAAAAGTCCCGCTCGCCTCATCGATTGTTCCCAACTGAACCAAAACACCGCTTGCCTCATCCGGAATCTCCGGACGGGGAAAAGTAAAATAAAACAACATAAGAAATAACAGGAGATGGAATAACACCGTCCCCGCTATACCACATAATTTATTTTTCGTCTTGTCTTTCACAGATCATAATTTTCGGGACTACTCCTTTATAGGACGCGTAGCCAATACCATTCTCAATTTATTCTCTCCGGCAATATTCAACACCTTAACAACTTCTCTATAAGGTACGCTTTCATCAGCATAAAGAGCAACATACATATCCGGTTCTTTACTCAATGCACTCAGCAAATAAGGAGCTATTTCCTCCAACTGAACAGGATGTTCCGCTTCATTGCCGAAAGAGACATAATAATTGAGCTGTGCATCGATTGTCACCCTTGCCAAAGGCTTTGCGGCCGTTTGCTCTTTACTTTGCGGCAACAGCACTTTTATCGCATTCGGAAAAACAAAAGTCGAAGTTACCATAAAAAAGATCAGTAACAGAAAAATCACATCGGTCATAGAAGCCATACTGAATGAGGCCTCTATTCTATTTCTTCGTTTCAGAGCCATACTTTCACCTCCAACTTAATCTGCAGGTTCATTCAGCAAATCCATAAATTCCATAGTTTTGGCTTCGAGCTGATTGACCACTCCATCTACACGGGCTACCAAATAATTATAAGCGAACAGAGCGATAATCCCCACGACCAAACCGGCGACAGTAGTAACCAACGCTTCATAAATACCTCCGGACAAAGTTGTGATATCGGCACTCGTTCCGGCAGATGCCATATTGTAAAAAGCTCTTACCATACCGGTCACCGTACCGAGAAATCCGAGCATCGGCGCTCCCG
>NZ_CEWDCG010000194.1:0-5438 GCF_982436375.1 Coprobacter sp.
AGCCGAAAGAGGTAAACGATAAAGGGTATCATTATGCATACATGAAAAATCCCGATAATTGTATCGGATGTGCCAGTTGCGGTTATGTTTGTCCCGACGGATGTATTACCGTATATAAAGTAAAACTATAAACGAGAGTCTCCCACTCTCTTCACTTTAAAATAAGAACAAGATATGACAGAAGATGTAAAATTAATGAAGGGAAACGAGGCAATAGCCCATGCTGCCATACGTTATGGAGCAGACGGATATTTCGGTTACCCTATCACTCCGCAATCTGAGATTATGGAGACATTAATGGAATTGAAACCTTGGGAGACTACCGGCATGGTGGTACTTCAAGCAGAAAGCGAAGTAGCTGCAATCAATATGGTTTATGGTGGTGCCGGATGCGGAAAAGCCGTGATGACATCATCTTCAAGTCCGGGAGTCAGTTTGAAACAAGAAGGTATTTCATATATTGCAGGAGCCGAACTTCCCTGCCTTATCGTTAACGTCATGCGAGGAGGTCCCGGTTTAGGAACTATACAACCGAGTCAGGCAGACTATTTCCAAACAGTAAAAGGAGGAGGACACGGAGATTATCGTCTTATTACTTTAGCACCGGCCTCAGTACAAGAGATGGCAGACTTCGTCGCTTTAGGCTTCGATCTGGCTTTTAAATATAATAATCCCGCCATAATTCTTGCAGACGGTATTATCGGTCAAATGATGGAAAAAGTGGTTTTGCCGCCTTTCCGGCCACGTCGCACCGAAGAAGAGATACGTAAACAAATGCCTTGGGCAACTCAAGGTAAACTAGCCGGACACAAACGGAACGTTATCACATCTTTGGAACTCGACCCGGCTATCATGGAAGAAAACAATATTCGTTTTCAAGCCAAATACCGCAAAATAGAAGAAGCGGAAGTGCGCTATGAAGAGATCGGTTGCGAAAATGCCGATTATTTAATGATAGCATTCGGTTCAATGGCCCGTATTTGTCTGAAAACACAAGAAATGGCCCTCGCAGAAGGCATAAAAGTAGGGGTATTGCGTCCGATCACATTATGGCCCTTCCCATCGAAAATCATTGCCGAATATGCAAATAAGGTAAAAGGTATGATTTCGGTAGAATTAAATGCCGGGCAAATGGTCGAAGATATACGCTTGGCCGTCAACGGAAAAGTTAAAGTCGAACATTTCGGCCGCTTAGGAGGAATCGTTCCTACTCCGGATGAAGTGCTCAATGCTCTTAAACAGAAATTGATGTAATCCGGCATTTCCTTTTTACAAAGGATAAAATCGAAACCTTTTTACAAAAGAGTACGAAAGTATTCTTACAGACGATTAAAAACTCAAGATTATGGATGTAAACGAAATCATAAAACCCGAAAACCTCGTATATGACAAACCGAGGCTGATGAACGATAATCCCATGCACTATTGTCCGGGATGCAGCCACGGAGTTGTCCACAAACTTGTCGCCGAAGTTATCGATGAAATGGGAATGGAAGAACAAGCCATCGGTATCGCTCCGGTAGGTTGTGCTGTGTTTGCCTACAATTATATCGACATCGACTGGCTCGAAGCGGCACACGGACGCGCACCGGCAATAGCGACCGCCGTAAAACGTTTGAATCCGTCAAAAATGGTATTTACATATCAAGGTGACGGAGACTTAGCCGCTATCGGTACGGCAGAAACTATTCATGCTTGTAATCGAGGAGAAAACATCGTTATCATATTCATTAATAACGCAATCTACGGTATGACCGGCGGACAGATGGCGCCTACGACATTAGAAGGAATGGTAACGGCAACTTGCCCTTACGGAAGAAATGTAGAATTGAATGGTTATCCGCTAAAAATATCAAATCTCGTAGCACAATTAGACGGGACATGTTATGTTACACGTCAAAGCGTGCACACGGCTGCTGCCGTAAAAAAAGCGAAGAAAGCATTACGTCAGGCTTTTGAGAACTCTATGGCACGCAAAGGGACTTCATTGGTCGAATTTGTTTCGACTTGTAACTCCGGATGGAAAATGACTCCGGATCAAGCAAATAAATGGATGGAACAAAACATGTTTGCCAAATACCCGTTAGGAGATTTGAAAAATGAATAATTTGTAAAAACCGATCACAATGAAAGAAGAAATAATTATAGCCGGTTTCGGCGGGCAAGGTGTCCTTTCAATGGGTAAGATTTTGGCTTATTCGGGTCTCATGGAAGACAAAGAAGTAAGCTGGATGCCCTCTTATGGACCGGAACAACGTGGCGGAACAGCCAATGTAACTGTTATTCTAAGTGATGAACGTATCAGTTCTCCCGTATTGAATACTTTCGACGTCGCTATTATTCTGAATCAGCCGTCTTTAGAGAAATTTGAAAACAAAGTAAAACCGGGCGGAGTCTTAATATACGACGGTTACGGAATACACCACGCTCCTACTCGAAAAGATATCGATATATATCGTATAGATGCCATGGACACTGCAATCGAAATGGAAAATTCGAAAGCATTCAATATGATCGTGCTCGGCGGATTGTTGAAAGTAAAACCGATGGTATCTCTTGAAAATGTGCTGAAAGGGTTGAAGAAGTCTTTACCCGAACGGCATCATAAATTGATTCCGATGAACGAACAGGCTATTTTGAAAGGAATGGAAATTATCCGGAAAGTATAAAATCTATACCATACAAACCGGACAAGGCGACCGCTTTTATAAAGCAGCCGCCTTTTTTATTTTATCCAATACTATTGAAAATAAGACCTAATAATATTTTCACATTCTCAAATACATTAAAAACAAATACATTATGTTTGTTTTATGTCAAATGATTCCTATTTTTGCATTATCACTATTCTAAACACACACATAATGAAAACACTTAAATTATTTTTTTTCTGTGTTCTTTGCGCTATAACGGCACAAGCGAACAATTACAAAAGTATCCGGGATTTCAACGTATTGCCGACTAACACTCCGGAAGTAAACAAACAAAATCTCCAAAAAGCAATAGATTGGGCGGCTCAATCGGGAACGGCCTTATTTGTCGATCCATCGGAGACCCCCTATCCCGTAAACGGAGGAATAATTTTGAAAAAGAATGTTTCTCTGATCGGAGTGCACGGCCCTACGGGAAGAGGAACTAAGCATCCCTCAAAAAATCATCCCGTAGGTTCGGTATTCAGCATTACCGATAAAGACAACCCTTTCATTTCCGTACAATCGGCAACTCAAATACGAGGTATCCAATTCTGGTATCCGGAACAAACTCACACAAAAGCCGATGAAATCATAAAATATAAACCGACTATCCAAATGTGTTCCGATCAAAGAGCTCACGGTGTTACTCTGTCTTGTCTCACATTTTACGGAGAATATACTGCCATGGACTTTACTGCAACCCGAAAAAACACAAGCGAACTGGTGCTTATCGAACATTGCTACGGTTATCCATTAAGTGGACAATTTATCCGAATCGATTATTGTTATGACATCCCCCGAATTTTACACTGTCATGTAAATCCGGCAAATATGAGGGAATTCGGCCGTTCATTCAAACGGGAAATTATCGATGCCGTAATTGCAAATCAAACCTATGCTTTTTATATAGACCATACAGATAATGCACAGTTGATGGATGTATTCACATTCGGGACATACGGTGGGATATATTTAGGAGCTGAATCATACGGACAATTAACAAATTTCAATCTCGACTGCGTCACAATAGGTATCTACAAGAACGGATCGGGCACAAAAAACCGAAACTGGCAAATCGCTCAAGGCTCGATTATCGCTAATGCCGGAAAATCGATAGAAGAGATACATCCCATTGTCATTGAAGGACAAGGGCACACGGCAATATCGAATGTAGAAGCTTTTTCGGGAATGAACGGAGCTCTCACCGCAATCGGACAATCTTATGATTATTTACTTGTAAAAGGGGATAAACGGTTAACAATATCTATGTTTGGCTGCCGGATGAGAAACTATGTATCTAAAAATCCCATTACTGTACAAAACAAACAGGCAAAAATTCAAGCAGTAGCTTGCATAGATAAAAACGAAGAGTTATACAATAAGATCATCAAATAAATTTCTAATTATATTATTCTCTTTTATATATCGGACCTTTCAAGGTATTTCTCATAACTATCGGTTATAATATTTAAAATCTGAATAAACAGACATTTTTCAGAAACCAATTATTACGTATCTTTGTTAATATAATTACGTATTTATTTCTAACATAAAATATTCAAGGTTATGAATTACCTAACAGACAAAAAACTGACAATCGTAGGAGCTGCCGGAATGATCGGCTCAAATATGGCTCAAACGGCATTAATGATGAAACTAACCCCAAACATTTGTCTTTATGATCCTTATGCGCCGGCTCTCGAAGGTGTTGCCGAAGAAATGCTTCAATGCGGTTTTGAAGGAGCAAATATCACTTTTACCAGCAATATAAAAGATGCTCTTACGGAAGCTGACTATGTCGTTTCTTCTGGAGGCGCTGCCCGTAAAGCCGGAATGACCCGTGAGGATCTACTAAAAGGTAATGCAGAAATAGCAGCCCAATTCGGAAAAGATCTGCGCAACTATTGTCCGAATGTAAAACATGTCGTTGTCGTATTTAACCCTGCAGACATTACAGGTCTGATAACTTTACTTTATTCAGGATTAAAACCTTCTCAAGTTTCGACTTTAGCAGCTCTTGACAGTACCCGTTTACAAAATGAATTGGTAAAATATTTTAAGATTCCGGCTTCCGAAATAAAAAATTGTCGGACTTATGGCGGTCACGGAGAACAAATGGCGGTATTCGCTTCAACAACTACAATAAAAGGCAGTGCTCTTTCTTCTTTAATAGGAAGTGAACAATTGCCGGAAGCTGAATGGAAAGAAATAAAACAAAAGGTTATACAAGGCGGTAAACATATTATCGATTTAAGAGGACGTTCTTCGTTCCAGAGTCCGGCTTATTTATCCATTGAGATGATTGCTGCTGCCATGGGTGGTGCTCCATTCCGCTGGCCGGCCGGAGTATATGTACATTCTGGCAAATTTAACCATATCATGATGGCAATGGAGACTGCTATTACAAAAGACGGCATATCTTATAAAGAAGTAAAAGGCAATGCCACTGAAGAAAAAGAACTTGAAAGCAGTTACGAACACTTGTGTAAACTCCGGGATGAAGTTATCGCGATGGGTATAATTCCTCCTATCAACGAATGGCACAAACTTAATTCCAATATAGATTGAGAAAGGGGGTGTGCCAAAACTCAATTTTTGAAGATATGAACTTATAATTTGAAATTTGAGCACCCTTAAAAGGCCTAAAAAAGGGGCGTATCATTACTCAATACAGAGCTTGATATGACCCTTTTTTAATGTCATAGTTACAATCTATAACTTTTCGGAGGGGACATTTTAGTTTTG
>NZ_CEWDCG010000195.1:0-5418 GCF_982436375.1 Coprobacter sp.
AAATGGCGGTCTGCTAATTGTCGATACAGATAATTTTTTCGGGAAGAAACCGAGGTAGAATATTTTCAGATTCTTAAAATAGATTAAATAGCAGGATATATATATAAAATCTTTTCCTGCTAAGTTTTTTTTAATCGGGATTTTAATTGTTGCGTTCTTTTTTTGTACTCATTTCGTACCGGAATGATAAACACACACATATACGATTATGAATTTAAAATTACGTTTTTTCTCTCTATTATTCATTGCGTTTTTATTCCCGAAATGTCTTTTTGCGAGTTCCACGCTTCTACATCTGGATTGGAAAAATTATCTGGCAAAATATGACTTGCTTTGGAATCGTTTACCGGAGAAACTCTGGCAGTCTCCTTTTATGGGGAATGGAATGTTAGGCACGTATATCGTGTATGAGGAAGATTGTAATTCGATGCGTTTTGAGGTGTGCCGGAGCGATGTTCACGATCATCGTGCCGTACCTGAGACAGGAGACGGGAATATATTGTTCAATCGTTCCCGTCTTATGATCGGACATTTTTTGATGAAGCCGTGCGGTCGCATTCTGAAGTGTGACATGCGTACGGATATTTATAATGCGGAGACGTCAGGGACAATTATAACGGATAAAGGCTCGATACGATTTGAAGTTTTTGTGCATTCGCTTGATATGGGGATTATCGTAAAGACTGATGCGTCGTCCGGAGAAAACGGGTTTACATGGCAATGGGTCTCGGATTCTCCGAATTCTCCTCGGTATGATAAGTTTAAAGCAAGCGGGAATACTTCAAAGGTGGTACGGGAATATAAAGAAAATGCTTCGGCTGTTGTAGATGAAGAAAACCGGACGGCATTGTTTACTTATTTGAATGGCGGACAGACTGCTGTCCGTTGGCATATTTCGGGAAAAGGCAGTGCCCGGAGTCTATATGTGACTTGCGCCCATTCTTATCCTAATCATAATGCTTTGCAATTGTCTCGAGAATACCTTGACCGAATCTTGAAACCATCATATTCGAAGTTGAAAAAAACGCATCGGGAGTGGTGGAATAACTTTTATCAGAAAAGTTTTATTTCTTTACCGGATAAGAGAATCGAGAATTTTTATTGGATACAATTATATAAATTGGGATCGGCTACCCGTGCGGATCGGGGGATTATCGATAATACAGGACCTTGGATGGCTTTGACGCAATGGCCTGCTGCATGGTGGAATTTGAATGTGCAGCTTTCCTATTGGACAACTTATCCTTCTAATCATTTGGAACTTTCCCGTTCTTTGTCCAATACGATTTTTGCAGGAGAAAAAAATTTGATTCTAAATGTTCCGCAGAAATATAGATATAATTCTGCGGCTTTAGCACGGGCTACAGCTTCTGATTTGGTCGGATGGGTACGTGAAGCCGGAGCGTCGAAAGACGGTCCGGAAATCGGGTTATTGACATGGGCTTGTCATAATATATGGCTGGAATATCGTTATTCTATGGATAAGGAAATTTTAAAAAAGTTGTTTCCTATATTGAAACGTTCGGTCAACTATTATCTGCATTTTTTGAAAGAAGAAGATGATAAGCGGTTTCATCTGCCTTCTACTTATTCTCCGGAATACGGCAGCGCCTCGGATTGCAATTTTGATTTGTCGTTGTTGAAATGGGGGTGTAAAACACTTTTGGAAGCGGATTCTATTCTTGGCAAAAATGATAGTTTGCGCTCTCGTTGGAAAGATGTTTATGCAAGACTGACAGATTTCCCTTCCGATCCGGATGAAGGTTGGATGATAGGTCGGAATCGACCGTATGATATGTCGCACAGACATTATTCTCATTTGTTGATGGCTTATCCACTATATCTTGTCAATCGGGACCAACCGGGAGGTAAGGAGATGATCGTTAAGAGCGTAAATCATTGGCAAAGTATAAAAGGTGCTCTTGAAGGATATTCGCGTACAGGGGCGGCTTCTTTATATGCTTCTGTCGGGGAAGGAGATAAGGCTTTAGCTTATTTGGAGGAATTTATGCAAAAGTCGATGCAGCCGAATACTTGCTATCAGGAGGGTGGGAATCCGGTGATAGAGACACCTCTTTCAGGTGCTCGGGCTTTATTGGATATGGCATTGCAGAGCTGGGACGGTAAAATTCGTATTTTTCCGGCGATTCCCGGAATATGGAGGGACTTCGCCTTTGATAATTTACTGGCAGAAGGAGCCTTTGAAGTGAGTGCCGTTCGTAAAAACGGTAAGGTCGCATGGATACGTATTCACAGTTTGGCGGGAGAACCGTGTTTGGTCGAGTGTGATTTTTCGGGAGAACTGTATCAAAAAGGGAAGCGGAGATATAAGATCGATCGAATTTCCGATACTCTTTTTAGCTTGGACCTGAAAGCCGGAGAAGAGGTCGTTCTGTATGGAGATCCGTCTTTTAAAGATTTTAGAATAGGACCTGTTTCCGGTACTGAAAACAAAAAACCTTTTGGTTTTTACAACTGATGAAGAGATTATTTAATTCACATTAAAATTATGATTATATGAAAAAAAGATTGCTGTTTGTCTCATTGCTTATGGTAACAGTAGCCGGAATGACGGTTTTCGAGGTGTCCGGAGCGGATGCTAAGAAAAAGAAAAAAGCACCGGTGACTTTGGGCCCTAACCCTTTTGTAACCCATATATTTACAGCAGATCCTTCTGCCCATGTATGGAAAGACGGGCGTTTGTATGTATATCCCTCACACGACGTAGATCCGCCTCGAGGGTGTGACTTGATGGATCGTTATCATGTGTTTTCTACGGATGATATGGTAAACTGGACTGATCACGGGGAGATTTTGAATTCGAGTCAAGTGCCGTGGGGACGTCCTGAGGGCGGTTTTATGTGGGCTCCCGATTGTGCTTATAAGAATGGAACTTATTATTTTTATTTTCCTCATCCGAGCGGTACGGATTGGAACAATACGTGGAAAGTCGGAATTGCGACAAGCAAGTATCCGGCAAAAGATTTTAAAGTACAGGGATATATCGAGGGACTCGGTGATGCTTTTGCCATGATCGATCCTTGTGTATTTGTGGATGATGATGGTCAGGCGTATTTTTATTATGGCGGTGGCGGAAGATGTATCGGCGCCAGACTGAAAGATAATATGGTAGAATTGGCAGAAAAGCCGCGTAAGATGGAGGGGCTTTCCGATTTTCACGAGGCTGCTTGGGTACATAAGAGAAACGGTATTTATTATTTGTCTTATTCTGATAATGTCCCTCATCCCAATGGCAACAGAATGCATTATGCCACCAGTACGAGCCCGTTAGGACTATGGACTTATCGCGGAGTGATTTTGGAGGCTACGGGTTCGGGTACGAGTCATGGATCTATCGTGGAATATAAAGGGGAATGGTATTTGTTTTATCATGATTGTTCTATTTCAGGAAGGGGAAATCTGCGTTCGATCTGTGTAGATAAATTGTATTATAATCCAGACGGAAGCATTCAATTGGTAAAACAAACGAAAGGCGGAATTAAGAAATAAAGTTTTGTATTGAATCGAAAAGAGAAAGGGACTGTTCAGAAAAAGCAGTCCCTTTGTTGTAATTAATTGAATACTATTCGGTCATATTTTTATTGACAGGTTTTTGTTTTGTTTGTGTAGCAGCTGTTGTCCCGGTTTCGGGTACTGTCGTATTTTCTTCCCAATGGAATGGAGCGAACTCGGTGTCTTCACTTTTCCATGACGGTTTACGGGCGGCATAGATGATAAACGGAGCTGCTACAACAACGATGCAGCCTATGATAAGGACAGAGAACCATACGGTATTATTTCCTGTCGATATTTGACTGGGAGGAATAAAACTTAATATGAAAGCGAGTAATGATCCGCAGAATCCGAGTCCGGCGACAAACCAGATCAATCCGTTGCCTTTACTTCCGATGCGGAAAGGCCGGTCTGCTTTTTTCATGTTATACCGCAGATAGATGGCTGCAGCAAACATCATCAAGTACATGATGAGGTAGAGCAGAACGGTGAGCTGAGAGAGAATTTGGTAAAAACTTTGAACAGAGGGCATTACGACAAAAAGCAAGCTTAAAAGAGTGACGGCAAGCCCTTGGATGTACAGAATGTTTTTTTGTACGCCTATTTTATTCGTTTTTTGGAAGAATGGAGGCAGATACCCGGCTTTTCCTACGGCAAATATACCTTTTGACGGACCTGCAACCCAAGTTAGTACTCCGGCTAATACTCCGAAAGCCAGCGCTACGGCGATGACCGGCGATAACCATGACATGCGGATAAAGCTGAAATAGTTGTCGAATCCTTCCAGTAAGCTTTGGGTTAGGTTGATATCTTTTTGAGGAATGATGATTCCGAGAGAAAATGTTCCTAATATAAAAATGATAACCGTAATGGCTGAACCTATAAATACGGCTTTAGGATAATTTTTTGCAGGATTGTTTATATCTTTAACATGTATCCCTCCCATTTCCATACCGGCATAAAACAAAAATATGCTGGCTGCTAATACCAGATTGTCGAATTTTGAAAAGTCCGGAAGAAAGTCTCCGGAGAAGTCCATTTGGGATTGTCCGCCCATTGCCAGATAGACAATGGCAAGTATAACCAACAAGGCTGCCGGGATAATAGTCCCTACCATACCGCCGATTTTAGCGACTTTACCAACCCAGTTCAATCCTTTCAGGGAGATAAAGGTAGCCAACCAGTATATGATCAGTACGACGACCAACGTGTAAATTTTATTAGATGCCAACAACATGTCCTGAGAGTGATCCATTCCTATAAATGCAATAGAGACAGCTCCGAAGGTAAGCACGGTCGGATACCAGATCGTACTTTCTATCCATTGTAACCAGATGGCGAGAAATCCGAATTTTTTACCGAACGCTTCCCCTACCCATCGAAATACTCCGCCTTGTTTATCTTGAAACATGGCTGCCAGTTCTGCCGCGACCAATGCCGTCGGGATTAAAAATACGATTGCTGCAAACAGATAATAGAATGCCGAGCTTAATCCATATTCTGCTTCTGCCGGAAGTCCCCGTAGTGATACTACAGCCGTGACGTTCATGATCGCTAAAGTGAAGACTCCGAGTTTTACTGTTTTTCCAATATTTGCCATAATTTATGTATTAAAGAAATTATTTGTATATCTGCTTTTGGTATAACAAATTCTTGTACTGTTGGTTTAGAGCCTATCTAAAATTTCCAATAAAGAAATATTATCAGTTCTTTTTTGCATTTTTTTTCCGTGTTTCACTTGTCAGATAGCCTGTGCTATCCTCCTCGTAAAAACGACAAGACTTCTTCGAAAGAAACTCTCAAATTTGGCCCGAGTAAAATTTAGATAGGCTACTAGTCGGATAAAACCACTTTGGTTAAACAAACTTGCAGGAAGGGTTGTTTTTAGGGAAAACAATATTGAAT
>NZ_CEWDCG010000196.1:0-5417 GCF_982436375.1 Coprobacter sp.
CAATTATATAAGTATTAGACCTCTTTATTTCTTCAATGCGGCAATACTTTCCTCTAAAGATTTTATTTTACTTTCTGCATCGGACTGTTTTTTCCGCTCCATTTCAACAACCTGTGCCGGAGCATTATTCACAAAACGCTCGTTACTTAATTTAGCAATGACCGATTTTAGAAAACCTTGCAAATATTTCAGTTCCTCTTCTTGCTTTTTCAATTCGGCTTCTACATCGATATTATTTCCTAACGGAACGGCATACTCGGTTGTGCCCACCAAAAACGAAGCTGCTGTAGCATCTTTTTCATTAACCGACAAAATAGCCGACAAATTAGCAAGTTTAGAAATTACCGCATCATTCCCCGAATTGTGCTGTCCGATAACTTGTAATTCTAACGTATCCTTATTCGGGATATTCTTTTGAAGACGAATCGAACGCACTCCTGAAATAATCTCTTTTGCCGTCTCGATTTGTGCCAATAGAGCTTCATCATAAGTCTCTACTCCCGGTAATTGAGCGATCATGATACTTTCCCCCTCTTTACGGTCACAAATGTGCTGCCAAAGTTCTTCCGTAATAAAAGGCATAAACGGATGCAGAAGTTTCAATAGATCATCAAAAAACGACAAAGTCTTTTCGTATGTCGTAGCATCTATCGGCTGTTGATATCCGGGTTTGATCATCTCCAAATACCATGAAGAAAATTCATCCCAAAACAATTTATATACCACCATCAACGCTTCCGAAAGACGATATTTAGAGAACAAGTCTGCAATCTCGATACTTGCTTTTTTCAGCATAGCATCAAACCACCTTACTGCAATCTTGGCTGACTCAGGCTGATCTATAGACGAATCTACCGACCATCCTTTTACCAACCGGAATGCATTCCATATCTTATTATTAAAATTACGTCCTTGTTCGCACAATGTATCATCAAACAAAATATCATTTCCGGCCGGAGCAGAAAGCATCATTCCCATACGAACTCCATCAGCCCCGTACCTATCGATCAATTCTAACGGATCGGGGGAATTACCTAACGACTTAGACATTTTACGGCCTAATTTATCACGGACAATTCCGGTAAAATAGACATTCTTAAACGGCATCTCTTTCTGATACTCATAGCCGGCGATAATCATACGGGCTACCCAAAAGAAAATAATGTCGGGAGCTGTAACCAAGTCACTGGTTGGATAATAGTAATTCAGTTCTTCATTTCCGGGATGATTAATACCGTCGAACAGCGATATAGGCCACAACCAAGAAGAAAACCATGTATCGAGACAATCTTCATCTTGTCGTAAATCTTCCGTTTGTAAGGCAGAATTACCCGTCTTCTTACGAGCCAGTTCCAAAGCTTCCTCTTTAGTTGCTGCTACAACATACCCGCCTTCGGGAAGATAATATGCAGGGATTTGATGTCCCCACCAAAGCTGACGGGAAATACACCAGTCCTTAACATTTTCCATCCAATAGCGGTATGTATTTTTGTATTTTGCTGGATAAAACTTTATATCGTCATTCATTACAGCCTCTAACGCCGGTTTGGCAAGATCGGTCATTTTTAAAAACCATTGCATAGAAAGTTTGGGTTCTATCACAACATTCGTACGTTCCGAATGACCGACTTTATTAGTATAAGCCTCCGTTTTTTCCAACAGGCCCGCAGCTTCCAGATCTTTTTCTATTTGAACACGGACATCGAATCTGTCCATACCGACATACATTCCGGCAGCATCGCTTATCGTACCGTTATCGTTAAAAATATCGATACTCGGCAGATTATACTTTTCGCCCAGCATATAGTCGTTGACATCATGTGCCGGAGTGACTTTCAGACAACCCGTACCGAATTCGATATCGACATAATCATCTTCGATGACGGGAATTACCCGGTTTACCAACGGAACAATAACCTTCTTTCCTTTTAAATGCTGATTTTTGGGATCATTCGGATTGATACACATAGCCGTATCTCCCATAATCGTCTCAGGACGGGTCGTTGCGACTACAGCATATCCGTCCTCACCCTCAATCTTATAGCGTAAATAATATAACTTTCCGTGTTCTTCTTTATAAACGACTTCTTCATCGGAAAGAGCAGTCAAAGCCTTCGGATCCCAATTTACCATACGGACACCCCGATAGATAAGTCCTTTATTATATAAATCGACAAAAACTTTCAAGACACTTTCGCTACGAAGCTCATCCATAGTAAAAGCCGTTCTGTCCCAATCACAAGAAGCACCTAACTTACGGAGTTGCTGCAAGATAATTCCTCCGTGAGTTTCTGTCCATTCCCATGCATGTTTCAGAAATTCTTCCCGCGTAAGATCAGTTTTCTTAATTCCCTGAGCTGCCAATTTGTTCACGACCTTCGCTTCGGTTGCGATAGAAGCATGATCGGTACCCGGAACCCAACAAGCATTCTTTCCGGTCATACGGGCACGACGAATCAAAATATCCTGAATCGTATTGTTCAGCATGTGCCCCATGTGCAACACACCCGTAACATTTGGCGGAGGTATGACTATCGTATAAGGTTCACGGCCATCGGGTTTCGACTTGAAATATCCGTTTTTGAGCCAATACTCATACCACTTTCCTTCAACCTCGGCAGGATTGTACTTCGTTGCAATTTCCATTCTATTTCGTAATTTCTTGTTTTTTATTTTTATACCAGAACAAAAGAGACAAAAATCTCCAAAATGCGACACAAAAGTACAAAATATTCGAGACAGAAAGAGACAAAAGAGCAAATTTCACAAGAAGTTTTTCTATTTTTGTCGAATATTAATAAGACACTCATTATGAAATTTCGGTTCTACTTTATCACATTAGCGATTTTACTATTTGCTTTTCCATTAAAAAGTCAACAGTCTCCCAAACGGGAATTCCGGGGTGCATGGATACAAACTGTTCATCAGTCTCAATACCAGAACATGGATAAAGCTACCATGCAGACATATCTTACAGCAATGCTTGACGGCCTGCAACAAATGGGTATAAATGCCGTCATTTTTCAAGTAAGACCTCAAGCAGACGCGTTTTATCGATCATCATTAGAACCATGGAGTCGTTTTCTAACCGGGACACAAGGCATAGCACCGACTCCGGTATGGGATCCGATGCAATATCTCATCGAAGCTTGTCATGAACGGAATATGGAATTTCACGCATGGCTCAATCCGTATCGCGTAAAAAGTAATCTGAACGAACAATTAGCGCCCGGACACATTTATCATAAACACCCCGAATGGTTCGTAACTTATGGTAATCAGCTTTATTTCGATCCGGGATTGCCCGAATCCCGTAAATTTATCTGTCAAGTAGTAGATGATATCGTATCTCGTTATGATATAGATGCAATACACATGGATGATTACTTCTACCCCTATCCCATTGCAGGAAAAGAATTTCCCGACCAAAAAAGTTTCGCTCGATACGGAAACGGACTGAGCCTATCTGATTGGCGTCGGAATAACGTAAATTTTTTGATTCAAGAACTTCATCAGACCATTTCGCAACGGAAACCTTGGGTTCGATTCGGAATCAGTCCGTTCGGAATATACCGGAATAAGAAAAATGACACGAACGGTAGCGATACGAACGGGTTACAAAATTATGACGACTTGTATGCAGATGTACTGATGTGGACTCGTAACGGATGGGTCGATTATATGATGCCTCAATTATACTGGGAAATAGGACATAAAGCAGCTTGTTACGAAACCCTTATTTATTGGTGGAATCGCCATGGTAACGGACGGCATCTCTATATCGGACAAGACGTAAAACGAACGATGAACGCAGCGGACGTAAATCCGAAATATTCGCAACTAAATCATAAAATACAATTGAGCCGTTATCTGGACAACATCTCCGGTAATTGTTTTTGGCCGGCGCATCCTCTGTTAGAAAATTACGGAAATGTAGGCAACGCCCTGAAATACGACCACTTCGCTTTTCCCGCAATAATACCGGCATACACATTTATCGATGATAAATGTCCGGCAGAAGTGAAAAGCTTGAAAGCCCGTTGGATACCGCAAGGTTATGTTTTGGAATGGAAACGTAAAAATACGAAAGACGAAATGCAGAAGCAGGTTTATTTCTGTATCTACCGATTCGCTGAAGGTGAACCTATAGATCTGTCGAACGGAAGAAATCTTGTTACGACAACACGAGAAACCGGGTATTTACTACCCTATCAAAAAGGAACAGAAAAATATACTTACGTTATAACCGCAGTAGACAGAATGCACAATGAAAGTAAAAAGGGCAAAAAGGTAACCGTAAAATTATAAAAAACAAAAGCTTGAAAAAACAGGGCAGAGAAATATATAGTTTCTCTGCCCTGTTTTTTCAAGCCTGCCTAATTTATCAGTCGGCCTTAACCGATACAAGATCAAACTGTTCCAGATATTGCCTCGATACCACTTTCCACAGATAACGACGATTTGCAATTTCAGACATATCTCTTGCAGATTTCTCCAACAATAAAGCATTGTCGTTTCTTAAAAGAGCAATCAGTTGCTCTGCATCCCGAAAATAAAAAGCTTTATTTTCGGTAGTTTCTCGATTATATATGACATCATAAGCCAAAATCGGACAATTAAAAAACATAGCCTCCACTAATGAAGGATTCGTACCTCCGGCACTATGTCCATGAATATAAAAGCGGCAATTATTCCTCAATACATACAAAACATCAAGATCATAGACCGGATCGATCAATTGAATATTCCCGACCCCGCTATATTTCCGTTTCAGTTCTTGCCCGTATGCACTCTTATCCCAGTTACCGATAAAAACCAACACATCACCGCTTTTCGCAAAAGCCTCCAAAGTAATATGGCAATTGTTTTCCGGCTCGATACAGCACACCGTGAACGAATACTCTTTTCTTTTCAACCCATAAAGGTCCAATATCGCACGCTGTCTCTCCTCTCCGACCGACCGTTTCACATGATCCCCTCCGTAAGCGATCAATGCAGAATCTTTTCCGTAAACATCAAGAACATAATCTTGAATACCTTTATTATCCGCAACGATCACATCCGCAAAACGAACAGCCATAGCCTCGGAAAATCTCAAAAACCAACGGGCAAATCTTCCCCATTTTGCCCGCCGATGCTCTAATCCGTCAATATTTATAACCAAGCGTTTTCGGCAAAACAAGCGAAATACCGGTAAAAATATACACCCCGATACACCTAATATGACAATCACGTCATATCCCCGCATCACTTTCAACAAAGACCAAATATCATACGGAGTACTCTGGAAACCATTCGCATGTAACGGGACATATTTCAAAAAAGCACCTTTATAAGACAATAAACGCTCTTCTTTTTTAAAGTCTTTACTACTGCAAAATACCGTATATTGCACCTCAAGAGGACAATTTTTCCCA
>NZ_CEWDCG010000197.1:0-5396 GCF_982436375.1 Coprobacter sp.
ATATAAGCGATAAGATTAGATATATACTCGTTTATATCTATCCAATTATACAATATGTAAAAAATCGCCAGAGATAATCCTGTATTTATGCATCCGACAATTGCAAATTTTATTAACTGGATAAATGTCTTATCTTTAAAAATGTTGGATTTGTATCGTTCCATGAAATTCTGCTAATTAGATTCATCATCATTCCCATGTAGAACAGGAAGTCCCCAGTGATATTTAACTGCAGCAAAACGTGTAAGTATAACACTTGCTGCGGCAATAGATTGGGTTATTTCGTCCGGCAGTTGCAAGGTATAGCACCCCCAATAAAATATTCCGCCAACAATGCAGGCTAACGCATAAATGTCTTTCCTAAAAATCAGAGGTTCTTCGTTGATGAGTATATCACGAATTATTCCACCGAAAGCACCGGTTATAGTACCCATAACTATTGCCACCCAAAACGGATATCCTACAGCTAATGATTTTTGAATACCAACAACGACAAACAGTGCCAGCCCGATAGAGTCGAAAACGAAAAATGTATTTTGCAGACGGATTAAAAATTTTCCGAAAACGATGACGGCGACAAGAGCAATACCTGTTACTGTCAGATAGATACTGTTCTGCATCCAGAAAGGGGGAAGGTTTAATAATAAATCACGTAAAGTTCCGCCTCCGATCGCTGTCACTAATCCTACGACATAGGCTCCGAACCAATCAAACTGTTTTGCGGAAGCTAAACGTATGCCGCTTATTGCAAAAGCCAATGTTCCAATGATTTCGATAATGGAAACGAATGTACTCCCCATGATTTTTGAGTTAGATCGTACAAAAATACAAAAAAAATATTCCTTGAAAAGCTAAAACGGGAATAAGTGTCATAATTTATATTTTCCCGAAATAATTCAAATATGGAGTTTTCGTTTTAGGTAAAATGCTGTATCTTCGTTTGCTATTTTATAACTGTACGATGTATTTTAGTTTGAAGAAATATATATTGCTTTTCTTTTTCCTATTTTCTTTTTTAAGTATAGAAGCGACATCCCCTAAATACGAGATAAGAGGGGTTTGGTTGACTACTAATTGGGGCTTGGACTGGCCGAAAAAGATTATAAAAACGGAAAAAGATATAAAAAGGCAACAAGAAGAATTATGTTATTTGCTGGATCAAGTCCAAAAAATGAATATGAATGTCGTCTTTTTTCAGACTCGATTGCGGGGCGATGTTTTATATTCTTCTCGGTATGAACCATGGAGTTCTGTTCTTACGGGTATATCGGGAAAAAATCCCGGATATGATCCTCTCCGTTTTGTTGTCGAAGAATGTCATAGAAGAGGACTTCAATGTCATGCTTGGCTTGTTTGCATGCCATTGGGGACTTCCCGTCAAATAAAAAATCAAGGTAAAAGTTCTGTGGTATTAAAATATCCGGATATGTGTAAATATTGGGACAGAGAATGGTATCTTGATCCCGGAAATCCGAAGACTGCTTTATACCTTGCATCTATTGCTGGAGAGATTGTCTCGAATTATGGTGTGGATGGAATACATCTCGATTATATTCGGTATCCTGATAAAGCCGGTTTTCCTGATAGGAAGACATATCTGAAGTACGGTTCTTCCGATAAGACTTTGAATCAGTGGCGTAGAGAGAATATCAATAAAATCGTATATACGGTTTATGATTCTATAAAGAAAATCGATCCGGCAGTGAAATTAAGCAGTGCTGTCATCGGAAAATATAATACGCTTCCGGTATTTTCTTCTTTAGGGTGGAGCGGAATAGAGAGTGTTCATCAAGACCCGGTAGAATGGCTGAAACAGAATAAGCATGACTTTATTGTTCCGATGATGTATTTTTCCGAGCGTTCTTTTTATCCTTTTTTGATAGATTGGGTAAAACATTGTGCGGGACATCCGATAGTTTCCGGATTAGGAGCATATAGGCTTTGTGTGAATGATGGAGATTGGCGACTGCAAGATTTTATGCGTCAAGTTTATGACGGTCGCAGGTATGGTGCAGGGGGACAAACTTACTATCGTTTAGAAAATTTGATAAATAACGAGAAGTTTGTATATACAGCAATTTTACAAGCATATCGCTATCCGGCATTATATCCTCCGATGAATTACATGGGGAAAACATTGCCTTGTGCGCCTGATTCTTTGTGTGTAGAATATAAAACGCTATCGACTTTTCTATATTGGGATTCTGTAACAAATGTGCGGGAATATGTTTTATATGGAAGTGATAGTTATCCGGTAAATACAAATGATCCGGCAAATATTATTGCTTCAGGAATACGTGGATGCTCTTTTGAAACTTCTCTGAAAAAACGTTTTTATGCAGTGACAGCTGTAGATATGTATCATCAGGAGAGTATTCCTGTGCAAATGTCGTTTCCTGAGATTTATTATAAAGGTGCAGATAATGAAGTCGTTTTGTCGAATACATTGAAAAACTTTGATAGAATTGCTATTTTTAATATTTTTGGAAAAAAGATCTATGAAGGAAAGTTTAAAATTTCAATAAAAACAGATGGCCTATTTTCAGGCGTTTATCGAGTCGAACTATATAATAATCGAGGTAAGGAAGAAAAAATATTAATTGTCAACTGAAAAATAATATGATGTATCCATTAAAATTTGAAGTTATCCTCAAAAGTATTTTATGGGGAGGAAGTGAGATTTGCAAGTTTAAAAATTTAAGCACAAAGCTTGATGGAATCGGTGAGAGTTGGGAAATTTCTCAAGTAAAGGACAATGTCTCAGTTATTGCAAATGGAGAGTATAAAGGGAAAAATCTAACAGAACTTATGCAAGAAAAAGGAGCTGAATTACTCGGTCAGCATGTTTTGGATAGGTTTGGAGATAAATTTCCTTTATTGATTAAGTTTATCGATGCTAGGGATAATTTGTCGATTCAGGTTCATCCGAATGATAAGTTGGCTAAAGAGCGCCATAATTCATTTGGTAAAACAGAAATGTGGTATGTTATTTCTGCACAAGAAGGAGCTGGGTTGTATTCAGGTTTTTCTAAGCAAATTACTCCGGATGAATATGTCGAACGGGTAGAAAATAATACGATTATGGATGTCCTTCAATTCCATCCGGTTAAGAGTGGAGACGTATTTTTCTTGCCTGCAGGAAGAATTCATGCGATCGGGAAGGGGATATTTATTGCTGAGATACAGCAAACTTCTGATATTACATACCGGATTTATGATTATAATCGAAAAGATGCCAATGGAAAAGGGCGAGAATTGCATACGGCCTTAGCAAAAGATGCAATTGATTATAAAATGTATTCTGATCTGAAAACAGAATATACTCATCAAGAAAATGAACCGGTATTGTTGGCCAATTGTCCTTATTTTACGACGAATTTGTTGGAGATAAATAGTGAAAAGACTGTAAAGAGAGAAATTGCAGATAAGGATTCTTTCGTTATTTATATTTGTATGGAAGGAGAGGCTGTTATGGTTGATAATAACGGATGTAAGACAGAGCTCCATCGGGGAGAGACGGTTTTAGTTCCAGCATCCACAAGCTTCATAGATCTATCGACGACACAATCGGTTAAGTTGTTGGAATGTTATATTCCTCGATAATAATAGAATTCCTTATAAAAGAGATTGATTAGTATTGTAGTGGAAGATTCTTTTGTTATAATGAACAAGATCTTCCGCTATTTGTTTATTTACAAAAAATGTATGATATGAATAGGTATGTTATAATTATTTTTGTTTTGATATTAGGCTTTTCTTTGGATGCCTGCAAACATACAAAACAAAAAAGTCCTGTCGTCCAGGAGTCGTCTGTATCTGAAGATTCTGTAAAGTATATTTATGAGGGTATTTTGCCTGCAGCCGATGCTGCCGGAATACGTTACACGTTGACGATTTCAGCTCCTCAAAATAGCGGAGACGGTACATTTGTCCTACAACAAGCTTATTTAGGAACAGGGGAAAAAGATACAATATTTACAACTACGGGAAGACGTTATACCCATAGGGGAGACGCAAATGATATAAACGCAACAGTCTGGCAATTGAAATCTGATAATGGAAATGAGATATTCAATTTCTTGTATGAGAATGACTCGACTTTGATATTATTAAATGAGAATTTTGAAAAAAGTGATTCTGAATTAAATTATTCTCTTCGCTTAGTTAAATAGTAAAAAGCCAGTTCGAAAAAGGACTGGCTTTTTTATTGTCTCCCTCTAATTCTATTAGAGTAAATGTTGTATTTTGGAATAAACAATCGAATAAATCTGTTGTTTCTGTTCTCGATTTACAGTTTATTTTAGAATATTTTCTATTTCGCATAATTCGTCAGGAGTAAACTCCACGTTATCTAGGGCTTTTAGATTATCTTTTAATTGAGTTACTGAGCTTGCCCCGATGATGACACTGGTTACCCGATTGTCTTTTAATAACCATGCTAATGCCATTTCTGCGAGAGTTTGTCCTCTTTGTTCCGCTAAATCGTTTAGCAATTTTATTTTAGCAATTTTATCTTCTGTAACTTGATCTGATCGTAAATGTCCGGTAGATTTTGCCGCTCTTGAATTTTCAGGAATCCCATGTAGATATTTATTTGTCAGTAGACCTTGAGCTAATGGCGAAAATGCGATCATGCCTACTCCGTTTTCATCTAAGAGTTGTAGCAGCTCGGGTTCTACCCATCTATCGAACATCGAATACCGGGCTTGATGTATCAGACATGGCACTTTCATTTCTTTGAGAACAGATATGGCTGTTCGGGTTTGCTCTGCATTATAATTCGAAATGCCTACATATAGGGCTTTCCCTTGATGTACCATGTCTGCCAAAGCACACATGGTTTCTTCTATCGGAGTTTCCGGATCGGGGCGATGAGAATAAAATATATCGACGTAATCGATTCCCATTCTTTTCAAGCTTTGATCCAGACTTGCCATCAAATATTTGCGGCTTCCCCAGTTTCCATAAGGACCTGGCCACATATCATATCCGGCTTTGGAAGAAATAATCAGTTCGTCTCTATACGATCCTAATCCTTTTTTTAATATTTGTCCGAAATTTTCTTCTGCCGAACCGTATGTAGGGCCATAATTATTTGCCAGATCGAAATGTGTTATTCCGTTATCGAAAGCTGTATATGCAATTTGAACGAAATTATTGAATACATCTACACTTCCGAAATTATGCCATAATCCTAAAGAAATAGAGGCAACAATAGTCCGCTTTTACCACAGCGGCGATAAGTCATTGTATCGTACCTGTTATCGGATACTTTGTAATTTTCCATTATTGTTATTTTGAAGGTTAATGAACAAAGATATGTGTTTTTTTGTAAAGATGTGATATTAATGCGAATCAGCAGTTGAAAACATCTTCAGATTCTTGATTTAAAAGTT
>NZ_CEWDCG010000198.1:0-5368 GCF_982436375.1 Coprobacter sp.
GGGTGGTCTTATTCCTTTAAACGGTTTTATTTGAGCCATATTATAGATTTTAAAATATATGCGAAAATAATATTTAGAACGGATAAAGCGTTAAGATGACAGAGGAATTTAGATTTCTTTGTCATCTTAACGCTTTGTTATAAACGTAAAAATATGTTTATTTGTTTACTTTAAACTTGTCTATACCCTCTTTCAAAAATCCTACTGATTGTTTTGCTGCGGCGATTCCTGCGTTGATGTTGGCTTCGGCTGTTTGAGCACCCATTTTCTTCGGAGTGAAGAAATAGCGTCCTGTAAATTTTTCTGCGAACACAGATGCATTATCAGGTGTAATGTCCGATACGTAACGGAAATCCGGACGTTCATCCATTATTTGCACTAATTCTTCTTCATTTATGACTTCCTTGCGTGCTGTATTAATGAGCATAGCGCCTTTGGGCATTTGTTTCAGAAGAGCATAATTGATCGATTTTTTAGTTTCATTGGTTGCCGGAATATGCAATGATACATATTGACAGGTTGAGTAAAGTTCATTGATGTCTGTAATCGGTTTTACCCCCTCTGCTTCCATCACTGATGCCGGGCAATAAGGGTCAAAAGCGAAAACTTCCATTCCGAAACCTTTCGCAATGCGTGCAACGTTGCGGCCTACCTGACCAAATGCGTGAATACCTAATTTTTTACCTTTTAACTCTGTCCCTGATGTTCCGTTATACAGATTCCGGGCCATCATGACTGTCATCCCGAATACTAATTCGGCTACTGCGTTTGAATTTTGTCCGGGAGTATTCATTACACAAACTCCGTTGGCAGTTGCTGTTGCAAGGTCGATATTGTCATATCCTGCTCCGGCACGGACAACGACTTTTAATTGTTTGGCGGCATTGAGAACTTCTGCATCGATAATATCACTACGGACAATCAAGCCTTCAACGTCTTTAACAGCGTCCAATAATTTACTTTTTTCTCCGTATTTTTCGAGTAAAGCTAATTCGATGCCGGCACTTTCTACTACATCTTTGATTCCGTTTACAGCAACAGCTGCGAACGGTTTATCTGTTGCAACTAATATTTTCATGATCGTGTCTCCTTATTAATGAGCTTTTTCAAATTCTTTCATCGTGTCGATCAAAGCTTCGACACTTGATTTTGGCATTGCATTGTAAATGGATGCTCTGAAACCTCCTACGGAGCGGTGACCTTTAATGCCGACCATACCTTTGCTTGTCGCGAATTTGATAAATTCGTCTTCCAGGTCTTTGTATTCGTCATTCATTACGAAACAAACGTTCATGATCGAGCGGTCTTCTACATTAGCTGTTCCTTTAAACAGTTTATTGCGATCTATTTCATCGTAAAGAATAGCCGCTTTTTCGATATTCATTTTTTCAAGCACCTTAACGCCACCCAATTGCTTGTAGTATTTTAATGTTTGCAATGCTGAGAATACCGGTAAACAGGGAGGAGTGTTAAACATAGATCCTTTTTTGATGTGGGTTCGGTAATCGAGCATGGTGGGAATAGCACGATCTACATGTCCGAGGGCATCTTCACGAACAATTGCGATTGTAACACCGGCAGGTGCTAAGTTCTTTTGTGCTCCAGCATAAATGATATTGTATTTGGCAATATCGATCGGGCGCGAGAAAATGTCCGAAGACATATCTGCTACCAACGGTACTTTTACATCCGGATCATAGCGCATTTCAGTACCGAAGATGGTATTGTTGGTAGTGATATGAAAGTAATCGGCATCTTCGGGTACTGTATATCCTTTAGGAATATAAGTAAAGTTAGCTTCTTTTGAAGAAGCGACAACATCGACTTCACCGAATAACTTGGCTTCTTTAATAGCGTTTACAGCCCAGGTTCCGGTTTCAAGATAAGCGGCTTTCTTTTTCAACAAATTGAACGGAACCATGCAGAATTGCAGACTGGCGCCACCACCGAGAAAAACGACCTCGTATCCGGACGGAACATCTAATAACTCTTTTACAAGAGCTTGAGCTTCATCCATTACAGCGACGAATTCTTTGCTACGGTGTGATATTTCCAATAAAGATAATCCTGTCCCTGCAAAATCTAATACGGCATCAGCCGTGTTTTTGATGGTGTATTCACTCAGAATAGAAGGACCTGCGTAAAAATTGTGCTTCTTCATTTGTTCAATATTTATAGTTTATATACTGTTCTATTAATATTTAGGAAATTGTTTTCCGGCATGCATATTAAGGTTTCTATAAATATGTAATATTCGGAGAATTCCGGATCGGATTAAAAACAATTTCTGTTGTATATCGATGCTGCGAAATTAATACAAATTTTATGTATAACAAAAAAAATATCCGATCAATTTGAATATAAATGGACAAATAAAAAAACTATTTGTTATTTTACTCTTCGTTTGGTTTACAATATTATAGTTGTAATCCCGTTTTTAGGGAGTTTGTCTATTTGTAACGGTCTTTCCATAAATAAGATAAATGGTCTTTTAATTTATTTTCTGCCGGATTGGGCTGAGGTTTCCATATAGAGTCGTTTTTTAATTCGTCCGGAAGAAATTGTTGTTTGACGAAATGATTTTCATAATCATGTGCATATTTATAGTTTTTACCGTATTCCAGTTCTTTCATCAAAGATGTCGGCGCGTTTCGCAAATGTAACGGAACAGGTAGATTTCCGGTACGTTCTACTATCCCTAAAGCATCATTTATTGCCATATAGGCCGAATTGCTTTTAGGACTGCTCGCCAGATAAATCGTTGCCTCGGCCAAAATGATCCGTCCTTCAGGCCATCCGATATTCTGAAGCGCGTCGAAACAAGCATTGGCGATTAACAAGGCATTCGGATTAGCGAGTCCGATATCTTCTGCTGCCGATATGACAAGACGTCGGGCGATAAAGGCCGGATCTTCTCCTCCGGCTACCATTCGGGCTAACCAGTAAATAGCTCCGTCTGGGTCGCTTCCCCGAATCGACTTGATAAATGCCGATATGATGTCATAGTGCATTTCTCCGCCTTTATCGTATGCTGACGGATTCTGTTGCAGCCGATCTGTCACCGTCGCATCATCGATAATTATTGTTTTTTCGGGTTCGTTTGAACTGGTAATCAGATCTAAAATATTGAGAAGCTTGCGGGCATCACCTCCTGAATAACGAAACAATGCATTTGTTTCTTGTATTTCGATTTTTAAGTTTTTCAATACTTTATCGTAATGAATAGCCCGATCGAGAAGCGCTTGTAAATTTTTTACTTCAAGAGATTTGAGAACATATACCTGGCAGCGCGATAGGAGAGGACGTATTACTTCGAAAGAGGGATTTTCTGTCGTTGCGCCGATCAGGGTAACAGTCCCGTTTTCTACGGCACCTAATAAAGAATCTTGTTGAGATTTATTGAATCGGTGTATTTCATCAATAAAAAGTATCGGTCTGCCCGTTTGGAACATCCGGTTATTTTTGCATTTTTCTATAACATCGCGTACATCTTTTACTCCCGAATGAATCGCACTTAGGGTATAGAACGGAACGTCTAACTGATTGGATATGATTTTGGCTAAAGTCGTTTTGCCGACGCCCGGAGGCCCCCATAAAATAAAGGAGGAAATTTGTCCGGCATCGATCATTCGCCGTAAAATAGCGCCTTTCCCTACCAGATGTTCTTGTCCTATGTACTCGTCTAAATTTTGTGGACGTAATCTTTCTGCCAGAGGTTGTAACATAAATATCGCTTTTTGATTTGAACGCACAAAAGTACGAAAAAATAGATCGGTGAGATTCTTGTCGGAAGAATAATTTTGATGTGTATGTATAGGGTGTGGAGAGATTAACAACCAATTTATTGTTTTAACTCAAAAAGTATCTTATTTTTGTAAAAATACTTTGGATATACAAAATCTAAACTATGGAATAAGTTGTCCTTTTTATTAATGGTTGGTATATGGTAAACTTTAAAAATACTATTAGAATGAATCATCCTTATTTATTATGGAGTCTGCTCCCCGGATTTTCTTTATTTACCGGATGTACGGTTTCCCCGAAAAAAGAAGTTATAAAGTCAGATGATCGGTTACCGAATGTAATTTATATTTTTTCGGATGATTTGGGTTTTGGTGATTTGAGTTGTTATGGTGCGACAAAAATACAGACTCCACATATCGATTCGTTGGCGGCTCAGGGAGCTCAGTTTATGAACGCTTATGCATCGTCGGCAACAAGTACCCCTTCTCGGTTTTGTTTGTTGACAGGAGCATATCCGTGGCGTTATGAGAATACCGAGATCGCTACGGGGAATGCCGGTATGATTATCGATACGGCATGTGTTACTATGGCTGATCTGTTTAAGAACGCTGGTTATGTTACCGGTGCGATCGGTAAATGGCATTTGGGATTAGGAGGGCCGAATGGACCTGATTGGAATGGAGAGATAACTCCGAGCCCTCGAAATATAGGTTTTGATTATGATTTTGTTATTCCTGCTACGGTAGATCGTGTTCCGTGTGTATATGTCGAAAATGACAGGGTGGTAAATCTTGATCCGAAAGACCCTATTTTTGTAGATTATAATAAAAAAGTAGGTAATTGGCCTACGGGAAAAGAAAATCCTGAATTATTGAAAATGAAATCGAGTCATGGACACGATAATACGATTATCAATGGCATAGGACGTATCGGATATATGACGGGAGGCAAATCCGCTTTATGGGTAGATGAAGATATTGCCGACACGATAGTTTCTAAAGCTAAAGCCTTTATAGCCAAAAATAAAGAAAATCCGTTTTTTCTATATTTAGGGACTCAAGATGTGCATGTTCCTCGTATTCCACATCCTCGTTTTGCCGGGAAAAGCGATTTGGGTGTGAGAGGTGATGTCATATTGCAACTGGATTGGACTATCGGGCAATTGATGCATACGCTTGACAGTTTGGGCATAGCGAATAATACCCTATTTATTTTTACAAGTGATAACGGACCTGTGATTGATGACGGATATATAGATGGGGCTTTGGAAAATCTGAACGGGCATACGCCTATGGGAATTTATAGAGGAGGTAAATATAGTGCTTATGAAGCCGGAACACGTGTGCCGTTTATTGTCCGATGGCCGGATAGAATCAAACCTGTAAAGCAACATGCGTTGTTTTCGCAAGTCGATGTATTTGCTTCTATGGCAGAACTGTTAGGCAAGAAATTACCGGAAGGGGTTGCTCCGGATAGTCGAGGCAATCTTTCTGTCTTTTTAGGTGACGAATCGAAAGACCGGGAATATGTCGTTCAGCAAAATCTGAATAATACACTTTCGATTATTCAGGGAAAATGGAAGTATATAGAGCCGAGTGAATTGCCTAATACCGTGTCATGGGTG